>DATHJG010000558.1:0-5880 GCA_035489875.1 Solirubrobacteraceae bacterium
CCTCGAGCGCCAGCTCGCCGATCGGCCCGTTGCGGGCGATGCCGGCGCAGTGGACGAGAATCTCGATGGGACCGTCGAGGGCGTCGCTGGCACGGCCCGGGAGCGCACCGGCGGCATCGAGGTCGCCGATGTCGGTGACGAGCGGCACCGCGGCCGGAGCGCCGGCCGAAAGCGCCCGCTCGGCGGTCTGCGCCAGCCCGTCGGCGTCCCGCGCCGCCAGCCCGACGCGATGCCCGGCCTGTGCCAGGGCTACCGCGATCCCGCGCCCGATCCCGCGACTGGCTCCGGTCACGACGGCGCGGCGCGACGCGCTCACACGCGATCGCCGTATCTCGCGAGGGCCGCCTCGCGGCGCGTGGGGACGTGCTCGCTCGGGACGGCGCGCGGCTCGACGTTCCGCAGCACCTGCCGCGCCACCGTGACGCGGTGCACCTCGTCCGGCCCGTCGTACAGGCGGGCGGCGCGCGACGTGCGGTACATCTGCTCCAGCGGCATGTCGCACGAGTAGCCGAGCGAGCCGTGGACCTGGATCGCGCGGTCGATGACGTCAAGCATGATCGGCGCGCCGTAGTACTTGATCATCGCGATCTCCGCGCGTGCCGCGCGCTGGCCCTCCCGGTCGATCTTCCACGCCGCCTTCAGCGTGAGCAGTCGGGCGGCCTCGATCGCCGCCGCCGAGTCCGCGATCCAGTTCTGGATCGTCTGCTTGTCGGCCAGCCGGCCGCCGTGCACCGAGGTGCTCACCGCGCGCTCGCAGAGCGCGTCGAACGCGCGCCGGCAGACGCCGATCCAGCGCATGCAGTGATGGATCCGGCCCGGGCCGAGCCGCTCCTGGGCCAGGGCGAACCCGTCGCCCTCCTCCCCGAGCAGGTTCTCCGCCGGGACGCGGACGCCGGCGTACTCGACCTCGCAGTGCACCTGCGCGACGCCGCCTCCGTCCGGGTGGTGCATGCTCGGGATGTCGCGTACGCGGATCCCGGGCGCGCCGGCGGGGACGATGATCATCGACATCGCCCGGCGCTGATCGCCGTCGGGCCGTGGGTCGGTGCGCGCCATCAGGATGTGGAAGGTCGACCGCGAGGCGTTGGTGACGAACCACTTGGTGCCGTCGACGACCCACTCGTCGCCATCGCGCACCGCCCGGGTCGTGAACTGGCGCGGATCCGAGCCGGTTCCCTGCTCGGTCATCGAGAACGCGCTGTAGATCTCGCCGGCGAGCAGCGGGCGCAGCCAGCGCCGCTTCTGCTCGTCGGTGCCGGCGAGCGCCAGCAGCTCGGAGCACCCGGAATCCGGCGGCTGGTTCCCGAAGACGGGCGGAGCGAGCTCCGAGCCTCCGAGGATCTCGTGCATCAGGCCGAGTTTGACCTGACCGAACCCCTGCCCTCCCAGATCGGGGCTCAGGTGGGCGGCCCAGAGCCCTCGCTCCTTGACGCGCCGCTTGAGCGGCTCGACGAGCCGGAGGTAGGTCTCCCAGTCGAGGTCGAGCGTCTCGAGCGGGTAGATCTCCTCCCGGACGAGCTCGCGCATCCAGGCGAGCTGCTCCTCGAACTCCGGCTCGGTCGAGAAATCCCAGGCCATGGCGCGACGCTAGGCAGGGGCCACGTCAGGATCGGCGGGCCGCACCCCGTTCGATGGAGGGAACTCCAGGCGACGCGCGAGGCGCGCCGCGACGAGGCGCGCCGCCCATGCCTCCTCCGGCGCGGCGACGACTGCCGCCCACGGTCCGCGCGGTGGGTGCGGGTCGAGCTGATCGAGGCCGCCGAGCGGCACCCTGAGCGCCAGCCGGCCGGCACCGCCCGCGACGGCGGCCTGGACGGCGCCGGCTAGATCGGCGCGGATCTCGGGCGCGCCGAGGTCGATCGCGACGTGACCGGGCGGCACCTCCGTCACGACCGTGACGTCCGGATACCCGTCGCACCAGTCCAGGAGGCGGGCCAGGGTCGTGTCGAGCTGCGCGGCCACGAGCTTCGGGTCGCCCTTGACGACGAGGCCCGCTCCGCCGTCCACCGTCACGCGGTCGCCCTCGGCGATCGAGCGACCCCCCGGGGCCCGGGCGAGCCCGCGACTCGGGTCCACGCGGAGGCCCGGCACGGACACCGCCGGAGGTCCCGAGACCAGCTTGCGCGTGCCGTCGGGGGCGGCAGTCACGATCGCGCGGGCGCGGCGCGCCGCGTCGGCCAGCATCGGCGCCGGGCCGTCGCACACGAGCACGACGTCGTCGTGCGGATCGGCGGCGGCGCCGTCAGAGCCGTCGAGCACGACGCGGCCGGCCCCGACTCCGAGCGACCCGGGCTTGCCGCGCATCAGGACGCTCAGCGCCTGATCGGTCGCGAGCACCGGCGACTGGAGCCGTGCGACCGCCGGCGCCGGCACTCGGTCGAGCGCCTGCGGGATGCCGATCAGCCCTTCGTCGACCAGTTCGACGGCGATCCGCACCGCGGCCGTGGCGTCGCGCCGTCCCGGGCGGGCCTGGAGGATCCACAGCGCGCCGGACTCGATCGTGAACCGGACCTCGCACATGTCGCGGAACCCCGTCTCGATCATCGGCAGCGCCGCCTCCAGCGCGTCGAACGCGTCCGGGGAGCGGTGGCGAAGGCTGTAGAGCGGCTCGCCGGGCGGATTGCTCCGCCAGTGGTCGCCATCGCGTTCCGCGAGGAACCGCCCGTACGCCCCCGGCGAGCCGGTCGCCGGGTCGCGGGTGAACACGACGCCGGAGCCGGACCGCGCGTCGCGGCTCCCAGAGACCATGGCTTGGACAATGACGGCCACATCCGCGCGTTCGGCGTCCCAGACCGCGTCGATCGCCGCGAGCAGTTGATCCATCGGCGCCACCGGCCGTCCCGGAAGCCCGACGTGGAGCGCGACCGGCACGCGCGGCGCGTCGCCGATCGGATCGGCGCGAACGGCGACGAGCAGCGGGTCCGTGCTGTCGCCGAACCGCTTGCCCGTCCTGGCTTCGAGCTGCGAGACCGCAGCGCGGATCTGCGTGACGAGCGCCTCGGGCAGCCCCGTCCGCTGCGCCCCGCGCGCGTCGGCCGTGATCGCGAACCCCGGCGGCACCGGGAGCTCGATCGCCGTTATGGCGGCCAGGTTCCTCGCGGTGCGGCCCACGACGCCGTTGGCCTGTGAGCTCTCGAGCGGATGGACGTGGCGGTGGGCAGGCCGGAACTCGGCGGACAGCGGCGGCGGCATCGCCCGCGATCATGCATCCGCGGGCGGGCGGGGAACGGATCGCCGGCCGACCCTCATGGAGCATTCGACAATCGCCCGCTCCGCGACGGCCGCGTGCCGACCAGCTGCGATCTACCGTCGCGCGGGATGACCGACGACACGCTGCTGGTCGAACGGCGCGGCCCCGTGCTGCTGCTGACGATCAACCGTCCCCACGTGCGCAACGCGCTCGACGCCGCAGTCTCCCACGCGATCGCGCACGCGCTCGACGAGCTGGACGCCCGCGACGAGCTCCGGGTCGCCGTGCTCACCGGCGCGGGCGGCACGTTCTCGGCGGGTCAGGACTTGAAGGCGTTCGGTCGCGGCGAGCTCGCGGTCGTCGAGGGCCGCGGGCTCGCCGGGTTCGGGCTGGCCCCGCCGCGCAAGCCGCTGATCGCCGGCGTCGAGGGCTACGCGGTCGGCGGCGGCTTCGAGGTTGCGCTGGCGTGCGACCTGATCGTGGCCGCGCGGGACGCGACGTTCGGCATCCCGGAGGTCAAGCGCGGCCTGCTCGCGTCCGGAGGCGCGCTCATCCGGCTGCCCAAGCGTATGCCGTACCACCTGGCGATGGAGCTGGCGCTGACCGGTGCTCCGATCGGTGCGGAGCGTGCGGCGGCCCTCGGCGTCGTGAGCCGCGTGACGGAGCCGGGCGAGGCGCTCGCCGCCGCGCTGACGCTCGCCGGCGAGATCGCGGCGAACGGCCCGCTGGCCGTGGAGGGGACGAAGGAGGTCCTCTCGCTCGCGGCCCAGCTCCAGGAGGAGGACGCCTGGCGGCGTCAGGGACCGATCAACGAGCGCGTCGCGGGCTCCGACGAGGCCGCGGAGGGCGCTCGCGCGTTCGTCGAGAAGCGCGAGCCGGCGTGGCGGGACGCCCGGGCCTAAGCCCCGGCGCGCCCGACGGTCACGCGCTCGCCGAGCCAGCGCTGCTCGAGGCCGTAGCCGCCGTCGACCACCATCACGTCGCCGGTCATGAAGGAGGCGACGTCGGAGACCAGGAAGCAGATCGCGCCGGTGATCTCGTGCGGGGCGGCGAACCGGCCCATCGGCACCGTGGCGACGATCGCGTCGCGCGCCTCGGATGACGACCAGAGCTTGGCTCCGGCGCCCTCGGTGTCGATCGGGCCCGGCGCGATCGCGTTGACGCGGATCCCGTACGGGGCCCACTCGACCGCCATGCTCCGCGTGAGGTTCAGCACGCCGGCCTTCGCCGAGGCGGAGTGCGCGTTCCCGGGACCGCCGGTCCACGCGTAGGTGGCCACCACGTTGACGATCTGGCCGCCCACACCGCGCTCGATCAGGCGGGCGCCGAGCTCGCGCGAGCAGTGGAAGGTGCCGTCGAGCACGATGCCGGTCACCGCGCGCCAGCCGTTCGGCGAGATCTTCTCGGCCGGCGCGACGAAGTTCCCGGCCGCGTTGTTGATCAACGTCGTGACCGGCGCGTCGAAGCGCCGCTCTAGCTCGTCGAAGGCGGCCGCGACCGCCTCGTGGTCCCGGACGTCCGCGGCGATCGCGATCGCGCACTCGCCGCCGATCAGCTCGACGGTCTCTGCCAGCGGCTCGGACCGCCGGCCGAGCACGCCGACCCGCGCCCCCGCACGGGCGAAGGCCAGGGCGATCTCCCGTCCGAGTCCACCCCCTCCGCCGGTGACGAGGCACACGCGGTCGGCGAGGAAGCGCTCGGCAAGCATCGCCGGACCGTACGCGGCGTCTCCGGCGCCCCCGCCGTCGTGTCCGCCCGGAGATTGGAGCCCGCTCCAACGGCCATCGCGGCGGCTTGTGCGCGGACACAACCTGCGGCGTCCCAAGTTCGGCTCCGGCGCCGTAGGAATGGCGCCGCGGCCGCCGGACAATGCCGAGCCATGCGCTTCGTCGTCGGCCCCGCAAGCTCGATCCCCGACGGAACGGTCCGGATCGTCCACCCCCGCCCCGGACCGGGCATCGGCGTGTTCAACGTCGGCGGGGAGTACTTCGCGCTGCGGAACCGCTGCCCGCACATGGACGGGCCTCTCTGCGCGGGCACGATCACCGGTACCAGCCGCGCGCGGCTCCGCGCGGACGGGGTGCCCCAGGTCGACTGGGAACGCGACGGCGAGATCATCGCCTGCCCGTGGCACCGGTGGGAGTTCGAGATCCGGAGCGGTCGCACGGTGTTCCCGTCGCGCCGCCGCGCGCGCCGGTATCCCGTGACCGTGGAGCCGGCGTCCGCCGCGGGTCGCCTGCGTGCCGGGGTGGAGACCTATCCCGTGCACGTCGAGGACGAGACGGTGATCCTCGAGCTCGGCCGCGCCGCGGAGGGCACGGCGCGATGAGCATCGCGGACGCCGCCCCTCCCGTCGTCCGGGTCGAGCTCGTCGACTGCGACATCCATCTGACGCCGCGCAGCCACGACGAGCTGATCGGTCACCTGCCGTCGGCTTGGAAGGATCGCCTCGGGGACCGGCGCCGGCTCGCGACTCGGACCGCGTACCTGCCGTTCGGCAACCCGGCGCGCCTGGACAGCTACGGCGACGACGGCGGTCCGCCCGGCTCGGATCCCGACCTCGTCAAGCGTCAAGTCTTCGTCGACGAGGGCGCCGACTTCGGCCTCATCGTGGCGCTGCCTGGACACGGCCCGGACCCGGCGTTGAACGCCGCGGTGAGCCGCGCGATCAACGGGTGGCAGGCCGACAC
>DATHJG010000559.1:0-7310 GCA_035489875.1 Solirubrobacteraceae bacterium
GCGAGGATGAGCACGGCCTCGCGGCCGCCGCCGCCGTCGAGCACCGCCGCCTCCGACGGGCCGATGACGAGCGCGCCGACGAGGATCACCGAGAGGATCAGCAGCAGCTTCGCCGTCACCCAGCGATGCCGCAGCACGCCCCACTTCGTCCCGAACCCGAGCGCGAGCCCGGTGCCGAGCGACGCGAAGCTGAGCGGGATGCCGAACAGCATGCTGAACATGCTCATCAGCTCGTACGAGGACGCGGCCAGCTCCGGGTCGCTCGTCGCGGCAGCGCGGACGGTCAGCGCCAGCAGCGCCGCGCAGTCGCCGAGCAGGCCGACCGAGGCGATGATGTGCGCGGTCAGCACGGCGCGGCGCACGGGCGGCGACAGCGGCCAGCGGGCGGTCGAGGAGCGGGTTGCCGGTGGGGTGACGACGGTCATGGCGGGAGGCGAGCGTCGCACCGACCGCCCGCGCCGTCGTCGGCCGGAGTGGCCGACCGGGCCTCATCCGCAGGCCGTAGCTCGGCCCGCGCCTCCTACCTGAGGAGGAGGCCGGGTTCGTCGTCGCGCAGGAGGCCGGCGTGCGGCGCGGGCGCTACGTTGGCGCCGTGCGGGAGCTCTCCGCCATCGTCACGCGCCGCGGACTCGACCTGCTCCTTGCGGTCGGGCTGACCGTGGTGGGCGAGCTCGAGGTGCTGCTCGCGTCCGACGACGGTCACTTGCTGCGTGGGCTCGCCGTGCCCGTCGCGACGCTGCCGCTCGCGTGGCGCCGCCGCGCGCCCCTGCTGCCGCTGCTGGCGGCCGCGATCGTGCTGGTGGTCCAGGCGTCGCTGGGCGAGTTCTTCGGCCCCGACCAGCCGACCACGCCGCTGATCGTGATCCTGCTCGCCGTCTACAGCGCCGGCCGCTACGTCGCCGGAGCGCAAGCGCTGGCGGTCGCCGCCGTCGCCGTGGCGGCGATCGCCGCGACCCGCATCGCGCTCGACCCGGCGGTCGACGGCGCCGGCATCGCCGTCATGACCGTCGTCGCGGTCGCGTTCCCGTTCCTGGTCGGGCGCTGGGTGCACGGCCAGGCGCGGCTGCACCGCGAGCTGGAGGAGAAGGCGGTGCGGCGCGAGCGCGAGCGCGCCCAGGACGCGCGCGACGCCGCCGAGGAGGAGCGGATGCGCATCGCGGCCGACCTCCAGGCTGCCGTCGCCGACCGCCTGGGCGAGATCGTCCGCGAGGCCGGCGAGCTCCCCGACCGCCTGGCGGCGAAGGACCACAAGGCCGCACGCGAGCTGCTCGCGAGCATCGCCGACACCGCCCGCGAGTCGCTCGCCGACGTACGGCGCGTGCTCGGCATCCTGCGCCGCGACGGCCACGCGCCGCTCGAGCCGTCGGCGCCGACCACCGCGGCGCGCGCGGCCGCGCTGGCGGTGCCCGCCGACGAGTCGCCGGCGGCGGCTCCGGCGATCAACGCGCCCGCCCGCGTCATCGACGACCCGTCTCCGGCGGCGGGCGACGGGCCGTCCCCCTCGAGGTGGACCCCCGACGGCGCGCCCGCTGGGGCGCCGGGCGACGGGCCGCCCCCCTCGAGGTGGACCCCCGACGGCGCGCCCGCTGCGGCGCCGGGCGACGAGCCGTCCGCGCGGTGGTGGACCCCCACGCTCGTCGATCGGCTCCTCGTCGCGGCCCTCTTCGTCGGCGCGGAGATCGAGCTCATGGCGACCGTGCCGGGCGGCGACCGGCCGTTCGCAGCGCTCAGCGCGGTGACGATCGTCGTCCCCCTGCTCTGGCGCCGCCGCCGACCCGTGCCGGTCGCGCTCGCCGTGCTCGCCGCGGTGGGCATCCAGAGCACGGTGCTGCGCCTCGACGCGTTCCCGGCGTCCGACGTCGCCGCGCTGATGTGCGGCGCCTACGCCGTCGGGGCGTACGCCCAGCGCCGGCACGCGGTCGCCGGACTTGCCCTGCTCGCGCTCGGCGAGGCCCTCCACGCCGCGCTGTTCCACCCGGAGGCCGTGGCGATCGCGCTGCTCGGCGCCGCCGCCGTCCCCTGGACCGTCGGGCGCATCCTGCGCGGCCAGCAGCTGCTGCTGCGCGAGGCCCGGGAGAAGGCGACGCAGATCGAGCGCACCCGCGCGCGCGACGCCCGCGCCGCGGTGACCGCCGAACGCATGCGCGTCGCCCGCGAGCTGCACGACGCCGTCGCGCACAACATCAGCGTGATCGCGATCCAGGCGGCCGGCGCGGACGGCGTGCTCGAGCGCGATGCCGAGCGCGCCGCGCAGTGCGCCACGCTGATCGAGGCCGTGGGACGCGAGGCGCTCGTCGAGCTGAGCCGGCTCACCGATCGCCCGAGCGAGGGCCCGCCCCCGAGCCTGGCACGCGTCGACGCCCTCGCCCAGCGCGCACGCGACGGCGGCCTGCCCGTCGAGCTGCGCGTCGAGGGGGAGCCGGCCCGGCTCGCGGCGGGCGTCGACCTCGCCGCGTTCCGCATCGTGCAGGAGGCGCTGGCGAACGTGTCCAAGCACGCCGGCGCGGCCCGGGCCTGGGTCGTCGTGCGCTACGACCCGCGCGCCGTGGAGCTCGAGATCGACGACGACGGCCGCGGCCCGAACGGCAGCCACGCCGGCAAGGGGTCCGGCCACGGCGTGATCGGCATGCGCGAGCGCGCGACGCTCTACGGCGGCACGCTCCACGTCGGACGGCGGCCGAACGGCGGCTTCGCGGTCCGCGCCCGACTGCCGACGGGACGGACATGAGCGTCCGCGTCCTGATCGCCGACGACCAGTCGCTCGTGCGCGCCGGGTTCCGGCTCGTGCTCGAGAACCACCCCGAGATCGAGGTCGTCGGCGAGGCGTCCAACGGCCGCGAGGCCGTCCACGGCACCGCGCGCCTCCGGCCCGACGTCGTCCTGATGGACATCCGCATGCCGGAGCTGGACGGCATCGCCGCCACGCGCGAGATCACCGCCGCCCATCCGGCGCGCGTGCTCGTCCTCACCACCTACGACCTGGACGAGTACGTCTACGACGCGCTGCAGGCGGGAGCGAGCGGCTTCCTGCTCAAGGACACGCCGCCGACCCAGCTCGTGGACGGGATTTGTGCCGTCGCCGGGGGCGAGGCGCTGCTCGCCCCGACCGTCACCCGCCGCCTGATCGAGGAGTTCGCCCGGATCGGCCCGGCGCACCGCGCCCGCCCGGCGGAGCTCGACGAGCTGACCCCGCGCGAGACCGAGGTCCTGCGGCTGATGGCGCGCGGCATGTCCAACGCGGAGATCGCCGCCTCGCTCGTGCTGAGCGACACGACGATCAAGACGCACGTCACGCATGTCCTCGGCAAGCTCGGGCTGCGCGACCGCGTGCAGGCGGTCGTGCTCGCTTACGAGTCCGGGCTCGTCACGCCCGGCCGCCCCCCGGAGTAGGACGCCGTCCTCCTCCGGCAGGAGGAGCCCTCCCCCTCAGGGTGGTCTCGAAGATCACCCTCCGCGTGGACCCCGGATCATCGCCGCGGCCGACGACACGCGAGCCTCCTGGGTGGAGCCTTGATCGCGACCCCACCGACCCCCAGGGAGCGACCATGGCATACGCCGGACAGATCATCCAGAACCCCGTGAGCGGCGAGCGCATCGAGTTCATCCGCACGTCGTCCGACACCGACGGCGAGCTGCTCGAGTTCGAGCTCGAGCTGACACCCGACGGGCGCGTCCCCGGCGCGCACGTGCACCCCGAGCAGGAGGAGCGCTTCCACGTCCTCGAGGGAACGATGACGTTCCGCCTCGGGATGCGCACGATCGTCGCCGAGGCCGGCGACTCGGTCGTCGTGCCCGCCGGCCGCGTGCACAAGTTCGCCAACGGCGGCGACGGCCCGGCCCGCGCGCGCGTCGAGGTCGTGCCGGCGCTCGACATGGAGGAGCTGCTGTGCACCACCGCGGAGCTCGCGCACGAGGGCAACGTTCTGCGCTCGGGCATGCCCAAGCCGCTCCACCTCGCGCTGTTCGTCGAGCGCTTCCGGCGCGAGGTGCGCGCGCCGTTCCCGCCGGCCTGGATGGTGCGCGTGCTGCTCGCCCCGGTCGCCGCGCTCGCGCGTCGCCGCGGCCACGCCGATCGCTACGAGCGGCTGCAGCCCGCGTTCGCCTGAGCCGGATTCGAACGCGCCGGCGCGGTCACCGCGCCGGCGCGCTCGTCGCGCCGCCCCGGCCGTACACTCCCGCGCTTGCCGCGCCACTTCCTCACCGGCTCCGAGCTCTCGCCGGACGAGCTGGACGCCCTGCTCGACCGCGCCCTCCAGCTCAAGGCCGAGCCGCACGCGTCACGCGCGCTGGACGGTCGGAGCGTCGCGCTCGTCTTCGAGCGCCCCTCCACCCGGACCCGCACGAGCTTCGAGGTCGGCATCGTCGAGCTCGGCGGCCACCCGATGGTGCTGCGCCCCGGCGAGCTGCAGCTCACGCGCGGCGAGTCGGTCCGCGACACCGCGCTCGTGCTCTCCCGCCACGTGGCCGCGATCGGGCTGCGCACCGGCAGCGAGGAGACGCTCGCCGAGCTCGCCCGCCACGCGACCGTGCCCGTGGTGAACATGCTCTCGCCCGAGCACCACCCGTGCCAGGCGCTCGCCGACCTGCTCACGATGCGCGAGGCGTTCGGGGCCATCGCGGGCCGCAGGCTCGCCTACGTGGGCGACGGGAACAACGTCGCGCGCTCGCTCGCCGTCGCCGGCGCGCTCGCCGGCGTCGAGGTCGCCGTCGCCGCGCCCGCCGGCTACCAGCTCGAGCCGGTCGCGGGGGCGCGGCTCACCGACGACCCGGCCGCCGCGGCGAGCGGCGCGGACGTCCTCTACACCGACGTCTGGGTGTCGATGAGCGACGACGATGACGACGCCCGACGCGAGGCACTCGCCGCCTATCGGATCGACGACGCGCTGCTCGACCTCGCCGCGCCCGGTGCGTTCGCGCTGCACTGCCTGCCGGCGCACCCCGGCGAGGAGATCACTGAGGCCGTGCTGTACGGAGACCGGCAGCGGATCTGGGATCAGGCCGAGAACCGCCGCCATGCCCAGAAGGCGCTCTTGGAGTGGCTGATCGCGCCGCCGGTCAGGTAGGGTCGCTCCCGGGAGGAGTGCCTATATGCCACGTGTCGCCCGTCCGCTGGAACTCGTCGTCCTCACCCGCGCTCGCCTGCAGGAGGTGGTGGACGGGATGGTCGAGCGTGGTCGCATCACCCGCAACGACGCCGCCGACCTGGTGGCGGACCTGCTCGCCCGCGCCCGCAGCCACGCGGACGATCCGCTCGCCGACTTCGAGGCGATCGGCCCCCGCGGGCCGATCGAGGTCGCCCGCCGCGTCGGCCGCGAGCTCCCGATCGCTCGCTACGACGACCTGACCGCGGCCGAGGTCGCGGACGAGCTCGACGGGATGAGCGCCGCCGAGCTGCGCAAGGTGCGCGAGTACGAGAAGGCGAACGCCAACCGGAAGACCGTCCTGGCCGCGATCGAGCGCCGCCTCACCTGAGGCGGTCCAGCTTCTACCCTCGGTGCGTGGCCACGCCCCAGACATCCACCCGCCCTGCCCGTGGCGCCGAGCTCGAGCTGACCGTCGACACGCTCGCCCACGGCGGGAGCGGCGTCGCGCGGCTCGACGGCTACGTCGTGTTCGTGTCGGGTGCGCTGCCCGGCGATCGGGTGCGCGCGGTGGTGGGGAAGTCCAAGCGTGCGTATGCCGAGGCGCGAGCGGTCGAGATCCTCGAGCCGTCGCCCGACCGGATCGCGCCCCGGGCTGACCACCCCGGCGCGCCGTGGCAGGTCCTCTCCTATGACCGCCAGCTCGAGGTCAAGGCGGAGCAGGTCGGCGACGCGCTGCGCCGCATAGGCAAGCTCGAGGGCTTCGAGCAGGACCCGATCGTCCCGGCCGTCGAGCAGTGGCGCTACCGCAACAAGCTCGAGTACTCGTTCGGCACCGCCGCCGACGGGACGCTCGTGTGCGGCTTCCACGCGCCCGGCCGCTTCGACGAGATCGTCCCGCTCGACGACTGCCTGCTCGCCTCCGAACGGGGCAACCTCGCCCGTGAGCAGGTACTCGCGTGGGCGCGCGAGCAGGGCCTCTCAGCGTGGGACCGGCGCGACCAGCGCGGGCTCCTGCGCAACCTCGTCGTGCGCGAGGGCCGGCGCACCGGCGAGCAGCAGGTCCGGCTCGTCACCTCGCCCGGCGCGATCGACACCGACAGCCTCGCCGCCGCCGTCGACGCCGAGGGCCTGTTCTGGACGCAGTCCGCCGGCCTGGGCGAGAGCACGCAGGGCGGCGAGACGAAGCGGGTCAAGGGCTCCAAGCGCCTACGCGAGCAGCTCGGTGACCTGGAGTTCCTGATCTCCCCGGACGCGTTCTTCCAGACCAACACCGAGATGGCCGAGGTGCTCTACGGCGCCGCCGTCGACCTGGCGGGCCTGCGCGGCCACGAGCGCGTGTTCGACCTCTACTGCGGCATCGGCACGATCGCCCTCTCGCTCGCGAGCCGCGCGCGAGAGGTCGTGGGCGTGGAGATCGTCGAGTCCGCCGTCGCCGACGCGATCGACAACGCGCGTCGCAACGAGATCACCAACGCGCGCTTCTTCGCCGGCGACATCCGCCTGGCCATGCGCGACCTGGTCGAGGAGGCGGGGAAGCCCGACGTCTGCGTGATCGACCCGCCCCGCGCCGGTCTCTCGCAGAAGATCGTGCGCCGGATCATCGAGGCCGCGCCGAAGCGGATCGTCTACGTCTCCTGCAACCCGACCACGCTCGCGCCGAACGCCGCCCAGCTCGTCGAGGCCGGCTACGAGCTCAAGCGCGTCCGCCCGGTCGACATGTTCCCGCAGACGCCGCACATCGAAGCGGTCGCGCTGCTCGAGCGCGGCTGACGCTCAGGCCGCCTGCGCCCAGCCGTCCTCGCGCGCGGCGAAGCTGCCGAGCGCGCGGCCGATCGCACGGTAGACCTCGGGGTTGAGGCTCATGCCGAGGTGGGAGCCGTGGACCTCGACGCAGGCGTCCGCGTCCGGGTCGACGCACGAGCGCCAGTCGACGATCCCGTCCGAGCGCGAGTAGACCGCGACGTAGCCGACGCCGGAGGGGAACGGGCCCGCCAGCGCGGCGCGGAACGGCGCGCAGCACTCGCCGCGCAGGCAGCGCCACGACAGCAGCCCGCGCACGGCGCCGCTGCCGATCGTCGCGACCACGCCGACCTGGGCGAGCACGAAGGGATGGACGGCGAGCTGCGCGCGCACGGGCGAGCCGAGCGCGACCACGCCCGCGACGAGGTCCGGGCGGCGGGCGGCGAGCGCCTTCGCGAACACGCCGCCGCGACTCTGGCCGATCAG
>DATHJG010000560.1:0-2330 GCA_035489875.1 Solirubrobacteraceae bacterium
GATCCCGCCGACGATCGCGCGTCCGACCACCGGCGGCACGGCCGGCGCGCGCTCGAACCCCGGCTGCAGGAACCCGCCGAACCCGTCGAGCACGAACTCGGAGCGCTGCTGAGCGGCGCTCCCGGCGGTGAGCAGCTCGAAGAACGCGAGCCGCGCGAACGCGGGGTGGGCGGCGATGAAGCCGAGCAGTGTGCCGAGTGCATCGGTGAGCGCCTCTGCCCAGTCCGTCCGCTTGGCGAACGCGGCGGCCGTCTCCTCGAACGCGCGGGCCGCGAAGTCGTCGTAGGTCGCGAGCAGCGCCTCCTCCTTGCCGCTGAAGTTCTCGTACAGCGTCTGGTTGGAGGTGCCCGCGGTCGCGGAGATGTCGGGGATCGTCAGCCGCGCGTAGCCCTTCTCGGCGACGAGGTGGGCGACGGCGAGCAGGATCCGCTCCCGCTGGCTGTAGCGCAGCCGCGCCTCCGCCGGCACGGGCGCCGGGGCGAGCACCGTCGGCACCGCCGGGCCGGCGGTGCGTCGGGCGCGCGTGCGGGGACGTCCTGGCGGCTCGACGCCGGGCGCGGGGTAGCTCAGCGCCCAGTCCAGCAGGTCGTCGACGAGCGCAGGAAGGGCGTCGACCCGGCCCTCGTGCAGGTGAATGTAGAGGACGCGCTGGATGCCGCCGACGATCGCCGAGATGGTCGCGTCGGAGACGGCGCCGGCCTCGGGCGCCTCGTCGAAGCTCTGGCGAAACAGGCGCTCGAACGCCGCGGCGGCCCGCTCGCGGTGCTCGAGCGCCTCCGCCCCGGCGGCGAGCGACTCGACGATCACCAGCCGTGCCGCGGCGGGATCGGAGGTGACGATGTCGATGAACGACTCGAAGCCGGCCCGCAGGCGCTCGCGCATGCCCTCCGCCGAGCGGTACTCGCGCGAGATCTGCTCGGTCCCGCGCTCGAGGATGATGTCGAACGTCGCCAGGAAGCAGTGCTGCTTGCTCGTGAAGTGCCGGTAGAAGGTGGCGCGCGACACGCCGGCGAGGTCCACGACGTCGGCGACGGTGGTCTTCGCGTAGCCGCGCTTCCCGACCGCCGCGACCATCGCGCCGTGCAGCCGGTTGAGCTGGTTGCGCTCGACGTTGAGGCGCTCCAGTCCGTGGTTGCCGGACGGCAGGCGCCGATAGAGGGCGCCGCGACGCTTGTTCCTGCGAGGGGCCATCGTGGCTGACCATATCCGCACGTGGTTCGCCCGTCACCGGACCGCTGGGACAACGACGATGTACGCCGTTTGACACACGTGCGGCTCGCCACTAGCATCGCGCGCCGGCAGGGATTCAGGTGCGGTGACACCCTGAGGGAAGGTGCTGGGTATGAGCTCGGTTATCGCCATCGCCGACGAGGTGGCGGGCTTCGCCGCCTGCGACGCAACGCTGGCGCGGCTGCAGGAGCACATAGACGAGGCGCTCGCCCGCGAGCGCGACTGGGAGGCGGGCCTCGACGCGGCGCTCCGCCTGCTGCTCGCGTTCCCGGACGAGCAGCCGGGCATCGCGCGCACGTGGTTCGTCGAGATGTACGCCTCCGGGCCGGAGGCGGCGGGTCGTCATCGATGCGCGGTCGACCGGCTCGCGCTCACGCTCACCCCGCGCCGGTCACCGCTTGACCCGACGCTCCAGGAGCTGATCGTGGCCGGCGGGATCTGGGCGCTGCTCCAGCGCCACGTGTTCGAGGGGTCGGCGGCGCGGTTGCCACGGCTGGCGACCGATCTGCGACGGCACGTCGTCACGCTGCTCGGGACCGAGTAGTCCCCGCAGGACGATCGCTCGACGGCGGCGGGTTCGGCGCCCCGACGATCGAGTTCGCGTGGTGGCACAGTCCGCCGCCTGTCCCGAGCGATCGACCACGTCGCTCGAGCGGTTTCCCGGTGGACTACACGCGATGCCGGCGCCGACCGGGGCGCCGAACCCGCTCCGTGATCCACCGCCGAAGTCTATGCAGGAACGTCGGCGATGATTGGAAACACCCGCGTTGCGTACAACCCGTGACAACGGACCTACGAGCGTTTACGTTGCTGGTCGGTTGGTACAGCGCTGAGCTGCCTTGAGCAGGCTTCGAGCGGCGCCCTGAGGCGGGCGCCGAGGGAGGCAACAGCAAACGCTCTGGTGTGCAAACCCAGGGCCTACCACTAGGGGGTGTTCCGTGAAGGGACACATGCGTGCAGGACTCGTCGCGGCGCTGGCCGTCGCGACGCTGGCAATCGGAGCGAGCTCCGCGACGGCGTGGAACCCGGCCGACCGCTACACGGTCGGCGATCTCAGCGTGCCTGAGACGTTGACTTCGACGCTCCTGCTGCCCGGCGCG
>DATHJG010000561.1:0-2606 GCA_035489875.1 Solirubrobacteraceae bacterium
GTCAGCAGGCAGCCGCCCACGACCGCGGCGATGATGTAGGTGAACTCCTCGCCGACACCCTGCCCGGCCTGCACCGAGCTGAGCCGCAGCGCGATCATGATCCCGACGAGCGCCGCCGCCATCGCGGTCGTCATGAACAGCGCGATCTTCACGCGCGCGACCGGGACGCCGACGTTGCGCGCGGCGTTGGCGTCGCCGCCCACGGCGAAGATCCAGTTGCCCACGCGCGTGCGCGCGAGCACCCACGTCGCGACCGCCGCGATCGCGATCCACCAGATCAGGCTGAGGCGGAAGTTGTGCGGCGACCAGAACGTGTTGCTGAAGATCTTCGAGGCGCTGTCGTACCCCGCGACGTCGCCCAGCCCGGCGACGCGGACCGTCCCCGTGATCGCCTTGGTGGCGCCGAGGTTGGCGCCCTGGAGCACGAAGAACGTCGCGAGCGTCACGATGAAGCTCGGCAGCCTGGTCTTGATGACCATGTAGCCGTTGATGAAGCCGACGAGCGCCGCGAACGCGAACGTCACCAGGATCGCCGGCCACATCGAGAAGCCCCACTCGGTGGTGAGCAGGCCCATCAGGAGGCCGGTCGTGCCGGTCATCACGCCGGCCGAGAGATCGAACTCGCCGCCGATCATGAGCAGCGCGACGGCGACGGCCATGATCCCGATCGTCGAGGCGACGTCGGTCCAGTTGGCGATGCCGCTGAGCGTGCCGAACGCGTCGGTCGTGACCCAGAAGAACACGCAGATGACGAGCGCTCCGAGCAGCGATCCGACCTCGGGGCGGCGCATGAGCCGCGCCCACAGGCTGATGTTGGCCAGGCGCTCGTCCGCCACCGGCTCGGGGGCGGGCGCGACGGCGGCAGCCGGGCTGCCGCCGCCGATGGCCCCGGACATCACCGCGTCCCTTCGTCCGCCAGCTTCGCGACGGTCCCGGCGTTGTCCTTCGTGACGTAACCCGGTCCGGTCAGGACGGGCTGGCCGCCGCCGACCGTGTTCGCGTTCGTCTTGTAGAGCGTGAGGAACACGACCGGCAGGTAGCCCTGCAGATACTGCTGCTGATCGACCGCGAAGTCGATCTCGCCGTCCTGGATCGCCTTCACGACGTCGCCGCTGAGGTCGAACGTGGCCAGCTTGGCGCTCGAGCCGGCGCCCTTGACCGCGTCGCGCGCGGCGACCGCGATGTCCGGGTTGAGCGTCAGGACCGCGTCGATCGAGTTGTCCGACTGGAGCTTGGACTGGATCTCGGTGAGCGTCGTCTGGATGTCGTCGACGCCCTTGACCTGGAGGTTCTCGACCTCGCCGCCGAAGCCCTTCTTGGCGCCGTCGCAGCGCTGGTTCAGCCCGATGTTCGACTGCTCGTGGATGACGCAGAGCAGCTTCTTCGCGCCCGCCTCCTTGAACTTGGCGCCGGCGCCCTCGCCGGCGATCGTCTCGGTCTGGCCGACGTGCGTGATCGCGCCGAGCGCCTGGTAGTCCTCGGCGCCCGAGTTCAGCGTGACGATCGGGATGCCGGCGTCGGTCGCCTTCTTGAGCGAATCGCGGATCGCGTCCGGGTTCGGCGCCGAGACCGCGATGCCGTCGACCTTCTCGGTCACGGCGGAGTCGATCAGCTGCGCCTGCTTCTGCGGGTCGTTGGCCGACTCGGAGTACTTCACGGTGACGCCCAGCTGCTTGCCGGCGTCCTCGGCGCCCTTCTTGGCGACGGCCCAGAACGAGTCGCCGCTGCCGTGGGTGATGACCGCGATCGTGACGTCCTGGCCCTGGGTCAGGCTGACGTCGTCCTTCGTGGCGGGCGAGCCGCCGGACGCGTTGCCGCCGTTGTCATCACCTCCGCAGGCGGCCGCGAACGCCGCCAAGCCGAGCACCATAAGCACCGCCAGAACTGCGATACGCAGTCGTCTCATCAGGCAACCCTCTCTCTCCGTGGAGCCGTGTCACAGAGGAACTCGATGCTCGCCTGCACATCGAGCACCGGGCCGCTGCCCACCGGTGGCTCCTCCCCGGTGAGCGCGGCGTCCTGCTCGAGCACGAGCCACTGCTCGTACCCGTGGGCGTCCAGCTGCGCGAGCACCGCAGCGATGCGCGCGTCGCCCTGCCCCAGCGGACGGAAAAGCCCCGCCTGGGTGGCGCCCACGAGCGTCAGCTCGCCGGCGCCGTAGCGGGCGGCCACGCCCGCGTCGACGTCCTTGAGGTGCACGTGCACGACGCGCTCCCCGTGATCCCGGACGAACGCGACGGGATCGCTACCGCCGATCACGAGGTGCCCGGTGTCGAGGCACCAGCCGACGTCGGACGCCGCCAGCAGCCGCTCGACGTCGCCCGCGCTCTCCAGCAGCGTGCCGGCGTGCGGGTGCAGCGCGAACGTCAGGCCGTGGTCGGCGACGAGGTCCTCGATCACCGGGATGTGCTCGACCAGCGCGGCGAAGCGGGCGGCGCCCAGCGGTCTGGGAGCCGACCAGTCGGCGTCCATGACGAGCGCGCACACGAACACGTCGGCGCCGGCTTGCGCGAGCATGGTCGCGGCGTCCTCGGCCGCGCGGCGGGCGGCGTCGAGCGACGGCTCGTGCAGGACGAGCGGGACGAAGCCGCCGACGAGCGCGAGCC
>DATHJG010000562.1:0-2198 GCA_035489875.1 Solirubrobacteraceae bacterium
CACTGTGGGCAGAACGCCCGCTTCGTGGGTCGGGGGTTGGGGATAGCTTGGAGCCCATGACGGCGATCCGGTTCGAGCGCGGAGCGCGCGCCACGGGTGAGCCGATCGACCTCGACGCGTTCCAGCGCTCCGTCGTCGAGCTTCCGGATGACGCGTCGGCCGCGGTCATCGGCGCGCCAGGCACCGGCAAGACGACGGCGATCGTCGAACTGGTGGCGGATCGGGTGCTGGGGCGGGGCTGGATCCCGGATCAGCTGCTCGTGCTGAGCTCGTCACGTGCGGCGGCGACCCGCCTGCGCGACCGGCTCGCGCTCCGCCTCGGGCGACCGAGCACGGGCCCGCTGGCCCGCACCGTGTCGTCGTTCGCGTTCGAGGTCGTCGGAGCCGCTGCCCGGGCCGACGGCTCAGAACCTCCCCGGCTCGTGACCGCCAGCGAGATCGACGCCGACATCGCCGCGATCCTCGAAGGACACCTCGAGTCGGGAGCCGGTCCGCGGTGGCCCGACCTGCTCGACGAAGGCGTGCGGCGCCTGCGGGGATTCCGCACCGAGCTGCGCGACCTGATGGCGCGCGCGACCGAGTACGACATCGATCCCGCTCGCCTCCGCCGGTTGGGGGAGTCGGCCGGACGACCGGAGTGGATCGCCGCCGCCGACTTCATCGACGACTATCTGCGCATCGTGAGCACGAGCCGCGAGGCGCAGCTCGATCCCGCGGAGCTGTCCCGGTTCGCGGTCGCCGAGATCGTGCGCGGCCGGCCGGGCGATCGCGTTTCCGGACTGCGACTGGTCGTCATCGACGACCTGCAGGAGGCGACCGAATCCACGCTGGCGATCCTGCGCGCCCTCGCCGGGCGCGGCATCGCCGTGATCGCGTTCGGTGATCCCGATGTGGCGGCCAACGCGTTCCGTGGGGGCGAGCCGAGCGCGCTGGGACGGCTCGGTGCGGAACTCGGCCTGCCCGGCATCCCGACCCTGGTGCTCGAGACGGCCCATCGCCAGCCGATCGCTCTCCGCTCGTTCACCACGGCGATCACCGAACGCATCGGCACGGCCGCCGCGGGAGCCCAGCGCAAGGCGCGCGCCGGCCGCGTCGCCGCGTCGGACCCCGCGGCGGAGGCACCGCCCGCCCTCGCCCGGATCGAGGCCACCACTCCCGCGAGGCAATGGGCGGCGGTGGCACGCGTGCTGCGCGAAGAACACCTGCTGCGTGGCGTGCCGTGGAGTCGGCTGGCCGTCGTCGTGCGCAGCGGACGCTTCGCGCCCGGCGTGGCCAGGTCGCTCGCGCTGGCGGAGGTTCCGACCCGCACGTCCGGGGGCGGCGTCACGCTCCGCGACGACGGCGCGGCCCGTGCCCTGCTGACCATCGTCGACGTCGCGATCGGCCGTACTCCGTTGACAGCCGAGGTCGGCGCCGAGATGCTGATCGGCCCGTTCGGCGGCCTCGACCCGCTCACCCTGCGGCGCCTGCGACTCGCGTTGCGCGCCGAGGAGATCGCCGGCGGCGGGACGCGCCCGACGGGCGAGCTCCTGGTCGAGGCGCTGGCGCAGCCGGGACGCCTGGCCACGATCGACTCGCGCCCCGCTCGCGCCGCGGGCCGGCTCGCCGACACTCTGGCGCGACTGCGGGACAGCGACGGCACGATCGAGGACCTGCTCTGGATCGCCTGGGATCGCAGTGGACTGGCGACACCGTGGCGCGACCAGGCGCTCGGCACCGGTGTCGCCGCGGTCGAGGCGAATCGACTGCTGGACGGGGTCGTCGCCCTGTTCAGCGCCGCGAAGCGCTTCTCGGAGCGTCGGCCGGGCACGCCCGCCGCCGAGTTCCTCGCCGAGGTGCTCGATGCCGAGATCCCCGAAGACCTCCTGTCTCCCGCGCGCACCGACGAGGCCGTCCTCGTCACGACGCCGTCCGGCACGGTCGGGCTCGAGTTCGACACGGTGGTCGTCGCGGCTTTGCAAGACCGTGTGTGGCCGAACCTGCGCCCCCGCGGCTCACTGCTGTCGGCGCAGCACCTCGTCCGGGCGCTGGCCGCGGACGGCGGTGCCGACTCGATCGACGACCGCAAGCTCGTGCTCGACGACGAGCTGCGCATGTTCGCGCTCGCCGTGTCGCGGGCACGGGATCGCGTGGTGTTGTCCGCGGTCGTCAACGACGACGAGGCGCGCAGTCTGTTCTTCATCCTGTTGCCGGGCACC
>DATHJG010000563.1:0-2201 GCA_035489875.1 Solirubrobacteraceae bacterium
GTCTGGAGGACCCGGAACCGTGTCGCGGCGTGGTCGTGCGAGCCGAGCACGTCGAACCAGCGGTGCCGAGGCGCGACGGCCTGGGCGGCGATCGCGGACGCCAGCGCCACCACGACGCTGAGCGCCACGGCTGCCCGGGCCGACGTGCGCGGCCGGGCATGCAGGAGCAGGCCGGCGAGCAGCACCACCGCGCCCTGCCACACGGCGGTGTGCGCCGGGTCCCGCAGCGCGGCGGCGACCCAGGGCGCGGCGCCGGCGGCGAACGCCGCGGCAGCGTGGCCGGGCGCGAGCGCTGCCGCGGCGATCCACGCCGTGCCGGCGAGCAGCAGGGCCGCGGCGAGCGGCCACGGGTCGGCTCCGTCCGGGACCGCGAGCGCCGGCTCCGCGAGCTGCAGCGCGCCGCCGACCAGCCGCGCCGGCAGCGCCGGCCAGGCAGCGGGCGCGAGCTGATCCACCGGTACACCGGCGAGCAGCGGCGCCGCGAGCAGCCACACGCACAGCGCGCCGGCCGCCCGCCGGCCGGGCCGCGGTGCCGCGAGCGCCGGCATGGCGATCACGGTGAGGGGCACGAGCGTGACGGCGAAGCCGCCGAGCAGCGCCGACCACGCGGCGACGGCGGTCGCCGCGAGCCCGAGCAGCGCCGCGCCGGGGACCAGGAGTCCACGTGCGCCGGTCAAGATCCGGCGCGCGCCCGCACGACGAGCTGCCGGCGCACGACCTGGCGCGCGCCGGCGCCGTCCGTGACGACGAACCGCACGGTCACGGGCAGCCGCTCGGCGCGGGCGAGCGTCCGCAGGCCGCGGCGCGTGAACGCCAGCCGCAGCCGGAGGCGCCACCGTGCCGCGAGCCTCGCCTTCGTGCCGCCGAGCCGCACCGCCCGCGTGCCTGGCCCGGGCGTCGTGTAGCGGCCCCGTGCGGTGCACGCCCGCCGGCAGGTCAGCGCCACGAAGCCGAACGTGCCGTCGGCGGCCGGGCGGCGGGCGAGCCGCGCGAACCGCGCCGTCGCCAGCGCCGGGGCGCGGCGGGGCGCGAGGGGCGCCGCGCCGGTCGTCGCCGGTGGCGGCGGCTGCGCCGGCTGCGCCGGGGGCGCCGGCTCCACCGCCGCGGGCGGGGCCGCGTCCAGCCCTGTGAGCGGCGTGAACACGGGCCTCGTGCCGTCGAGCCCGGACGAGAACAGGAACGGGCGCGTGGAGCCGGGCTGGCCGCTGCTGCCGACGCCGGCGATGCTCGCCGCGGACGCGGTCACGGCGCTGAAGCCGGCGGGCACGGTCGGGAAGGGATCGAACACCTGCCTCCCGGTGGGTCCGAAGACGCGCGCGTCAGCGCCCAGGCCGTCCGGCTCGAGGGCGCTCAGCGCCGGTCGCGACTGTCTGGTCGCGAACCCGCCCTCGCCGGTGTGCGAGCCGGCGACGAGCCAGCTTCCGGACGGGAGCCGCCCGAGCGTCGCGCCGCTCGCCGGCACGCCGTCGCGGTGGAAGCGCAGCGAGCGCCGGCCGGCGGTCCCGCAGCGCCCGTCCGCGCTCAGCGCCGGCAGCGTGAAGCACTGCGCGAGCAGCCGCGAGCCGGCGGCCCCGACGGCGACGCCCCCGTCCGGCCCGGCCCGCACGTCGGAGAAGGCGCCGCCGAGGTCGAAGCGCTGGGTGCCGCGGGGGTTAAGCCCGCCGTCGAAGCGGAAGAGCGCCGCGCTCGTGCCCGAGAACCCCGCGACGACCGGGTTCCCGCTCGCGTCCAGGTCGACCCCGGTGAAGCCGACGCTCACCGAGGGATCCCCGGCGCCGACGAGCGCGGAGCGCACGACGTTGCAGCCGCCGCCGTCGACCGCGGCGATGAACCCCCGCGTCGGCGCGGCGAGCGTCCTGCCGACGACGACGATGGTGCCGCCCGCGGCGACGGCCCTGCCCGGCAGCACCGCTGGCCCGAGCGAGCTCAGCCGCACCCCGCTCGGGCCGCACGCCTGCCGCAGCCTGCCGGTGTCGGCGTCCAGCTTCGCGACCGCGAGGCTTCCGTTCGCGGAGCCGACGCCGTAGACGAACGCGCCCGCGGGGACGATCGCCGTGAACCCGTCGGCGGCCCCGGGTGCGGCGTCCACCCGCTCGAGCCAGTCGAAGCCGCCCCGTGCTGCGCTCCAGCGGACGGCCACGCCCGCGCGCACGTCGTTCGCGGACTGCGCCGAGCCGCCCACGAACACGCTCGCGGCGTCC
>DATHJG010000564.1:0-2508 GCA_035489875.1 Solirubrobacteraceae bacterium
AGCTCGCGCTCCAGCGCGAGCTCCTCGACCGGCTGGTCGGCGATCGTGGTGCCGCGGACCTGCACCTCCTACTCCGTCGCCGCGAGGGCCATCGCCCCGCCGCGCGCGCCCATCCCCACCGCCTGCTCGCGCTGGAGCTGCTTGCCCTCGCTCTGGAGCGCCGGCGCGACCATCAGCTCCGCGCGGTTGAACTCCGCGATGTCGCGGTAGCCGCACGTCGCCATCGACGTGCGCAGCGCGCCCATCAGGTTGAACGTGCCGTCGTTCTCGCGCGCCGGCCCGACGATGATCTCCTGCAGCGTGCCGTTCTGCGTCGTCCGCACCCGCGCGCCGCGCGGGAGCGTCGGATGGAACGTCGCCATGCCCCAGTGGTAGCCGTGGCCGGGTGCCTCGTACGCGCGCGCCAGCGGCGAGCCGATCATCACGGCGTCCGCGCCGCAGGCGATCGCCTTCGCGAGGTCGCCGCCGTTGCGCATGCCGCCGTCGGCGATCACCTTGCAGTACTCGCCGGTCTCGAGCATGTGCTGGGAGCGGGCCGCCGCGACGTCGGCGATCGCGGTCGCCTGCGGGACGCCGATGCCGAGCACGCCGCGCGTCGTGCACGCCGCGCCGGGGCCGACGCCGACGAGCACCGCGGCCGCGCCCGTCCGCATCAGGTGCAGACCCGTGTGGTAGCTGGCGCAGCCGCCGAGCACGACCGGGATCGGCAGCTCGCCGACGAACTCCTTCAGGTTCAGCACAGGCCCCTGGGTGGATACGTGCTCGGCCGAGATCACGGTGCCCTGGATCACGAGGATGTCGAGGCCGGCGTCGAGCACCAGCTCGTAGTAGCGCTCCACCCTCTGCGGCGTGAGCGACGCCGCGGTCACCACGCCGTGCGCCTTGATCTCGTGGATCCGCTGGGCGATCAGCTCTTCCTTGACGGGCTCCTGGTAGATCTCCTGCATCGCGCGGGTCGCCTCGTCGCGGTCGAGGCCCGCGATCCGCTCGAGCTCCGCGTCGGCGTCCTCGTAGCGGGTCCAGATCCCCTCGAGGTTCAGGACCGCCAGCCCGCCCAGCTTGCCGACGCTGCCGGCCGTGTCGGGCGAGACCACGCCGTCCATCGCCGAAGCCAGCAGCGGCAGCTCGAACCGGTAGGGGCCGAGCGTCCAGGAGATGTCCACGTCATCAGGGTCGCGGGTGCGCCGTGAAGGCACGATGGCGACGTCGTCGAATCCGTAGGCGCGGCGCGCCTTCTTGCCTCGGCCGATCTCAACTTCCATGACGGGATCCTAGGTGTCGTAGCGGACGTGTGGAGGAGCCGACCACGCTACCAGCGGTGGAAGTTCTGACCTCGCGGGCTCGCGCTACGTGACCTCGGCCGGCAGCGCCGGGCGCTCGACCTCGACCTCGGCGGTGAGGCGCTCGACCTGCGCGGGGTCGATCAGCCCGGCTCCCAGGTGCTGCGTCGACTGGGCGCCGCAGGCGACGCCGTGGACCAGGCACTCCTCCGTGCGCAGCCCGTTGTACCGGGCGGCGACGAAGCCGGCGAGGAACGCGTCGCCCGACCCGACCGTGGCGCGCGGCTCGATCGCGCCGGAGCGCACGCGGAGCCGGTACAGCGCCGGCTGCGCGCCCGGCTCCGTCGGATGCATCTGCGCGTAGCAGCCGTCGGGCGCGGTCATGATCGCGTCGCGCGCGCCGAGCTCGACCATCTCGCGCACGGCGATGCAGTGGTCCTCTTCCTCGTTGAACTCGTGGCCGACCAGCTCCTCGGCCTCGAGCACGTTGGGCGAGATGACGTCGGGCTCGGCGCGCACCGCCCGGCGCAGCGGATCGCCGTCGGTGTCCACGATCGTGACGACGCCGAGCCGCTTGAGCTCCCGGATCAACCCGGCGTACACGTCGACGTCGACGTTGCGCGGGAGCGAGCCGGCGAACACGCACATCGAGGCGCCCTTCGCGAGGTAGAGCAGCTTGTCGACGAACAGGTCGATCTCCTGCGCGGAGACCGACGGGCCGCGCTCGTTGATCTCGGTCTGCTCGCCGGTCGTGGGATCGATCACCGCGGTGTTGGTGCGCGACTCCTCGCGGATCCGCACGAAGTCCGACAGCACCGCGAAGTCGGTGAGCTGCTCGACCAGCCGGGTGCCCGTCGCGCCGCCGGCGAGGCCCGTGGCGATCACCGGCGCGCCCAGCGTCTTGAGCACGCGGGCGACGTTGACGCCCTTGCCGCCCGGCATCGTCGTCTGCTCGACGGTGCGGTGCCGGCGACCGAGGCGGAAGTTCGGCACCGCGAGCGTCTTGTCGATCGCGGTGTTGAGCGTGACGGTCAGGATCATGCGGCCGGGGCCTCCTCGCGTGCCCGCCGATGGCCCGATCCGCGCGAGCCTCGCCTTCGCCGTGCCAGGAGCACCGTAGCGCTCAGCACGGCGAACGCGAGCACGACCCCGATCGGCGTCGTGAACCAGGACTTGGTGCGCTGCGCCAGCCCGGCGTCCGGCACCTCGGTGCTGGCGACCAGCGGGA
>DATHJG010000565.1:0-4045 GCA_035489875.1 Solirubrobacteraceae bacterium
GACGTCCGTCCGGCTGGCCTCACTGATCTCGGTGACCCACGCGTCCGGCACCACCGCCCGGCCGCCGAGCGCGCCCGCGATCGAGCCGCCCATCACCGCGATCGAGTCGGAGTCGCGGCCGTAGTTCACCGCGCCGAGCACCGTCTCGCGGTAGTCGCCGCCGGCCACGACGAGCATGCCGAGCGCCACCGGCAGCTCCTCGATCGCCTTGGTGCGACTGGGAATCCGGGCGTCCCGTGCCGGCGCGCGATAGTTCGGGCCGACCGTGTCGAACGGAATGACCGACTCCCGGATCGCGCCGAGCGAGGAACGCCAGTCGCCGAGCCCCGCCGCCGCCGACGTCACCGCCTCGATCGCGTCGCGAGTGCCGTCCTTCGCGAGCGACAGCGCGACCTCGACGACCGACGACACCGACGCGCCCGGCCGCATGGCCTCCGCGACACACGCCGCGTACACCCCGGCGGCCTCGCGCCCGTAGCTCGACTGGTGCGCCCCCGCCACGTCGATCGCCTCTGCGTACGCGCCAGCCGGCGAGCCCGCGTTCGCGATCCCGATCGGAGCCGCGTACATCGCCGCGCCACAGTTGACGATGTTCCCGACGCCCGCCTCCCTCGGGTCGATGTGCCCGTAGTGCAGCCGTGCCACGAGCCACTTCTCCGCGAGGAACAGCCGCTGCAACAGGATCGCCTCGATCTCCAGCTCGGGGATCCAGCGGCGCTCGCCGATCAGGAGCGGCACGAGGTGGTCGGCGACCGCGTACGCGTCCAGGTGGTCGCGCACGGTGTCGTAGACCTCGACGAGCGCCGTGGTCATCAGGGTGTCGTCGGTGATGTGCCCGTCCCCCTTGTGGTACGGCGCGATCGGCCGGGCGTGCCGCCAGTCGTCGAGGAACGGCGGCACGATCCCTTCGATGAACCCGTCGTACCGCTCGCGGATGGCCTCGGGGGAGTTCCCCTCCGCCGCGCCGCCGAGCGCGTCGGCCACCGCGGCTCCGGCGAGGGCGCCCGTCGCCTTGTCCTCGAGCACATCCATGCGTTGCTCCTTCATCAGCCGATCGAGGTCCAGCCGTCGCTCAGCTGCTTGCGCAGGTCGTCGACACTGATCGAGTTCGCGAAGTACTGCTGCAGCGCGGGAGTCGCGTACTGATCCTTCCACTGTGGATAGTTCGCCGCCTTCTGGAACGGCGCGCCCTTGAGGTCCACCCCGGTCTTCAGGATCGGCTCCCACACCGGGGTGTCGGCGGTCTGCTCGGCCACCTTGTCGCGGGCCGGCGCCGAAGCCGGGATCAGCCAGTCGCCCTGCGCGAGCTTCGACTGGTTCTCCGCGTTCATGAAGTAGTCGATGAACTTGGCTGCCTGCTCCGGCGCCTTGCTCTGCGCCGAGACCGACATGGTCTGGGGGTTGGCCGCCTGCGCGGGACCGGCCGAGCCGGCGAGCGGCGGCAGCACCGTCCACTTGAAACCGGCGGGCGCGGACTCGGTGATCTGCTGCGCGAGGAAGTTGCCGCCGATGTACATCGCGTACTTGCCGCCGAGGAAGCCGGGCAGCACTTCGGTGCCGGACTGCGTGATCGACACCGGGTCGAGCGACTTGTCGTCGTAGACCATCGCGTGGATCCGCTCCGGCACCGCGACCTCGCCGTCGCCGACCTCGATCGTGGCCTTGCCGTCGTCGGACACGTCGAAGAACGTGCCGTCGAAGCCGATCGCCGTGTTCATGATCGCGGCTGTCGGCTGCTTGAGACCCCAGCCGACGCCGAACTTCCCGGCCGAGGTGAGCTTCTTCGCCGCTGCCTGCAGGTCGTCCCAGCTGAGCTGGTCGCCCTTCGGCACGTCGACGCCCGCGGTCGCGAACGCGTCGGTGTTGGCGAACACGACGTAGGTCTGGAGGAGCGTGGGCGCCGCGACGACCTTGCCGTCCGGCGTGGTGACCGTCTGCCAGACGTCGTCGCTGACGGCCTTCTTGGTGTCCTCACTCAAGAACTTGCCGATGTCGGCCAGGTAGCCCTGCGCGGCGAAGCCCATGATGTCGCTGGACTCGTCGTGGATGATGTCCGGCGCCGTGCCGCCCTGGAACTGCGTCACGAGCTGGTCGTGGACGTTGTCCCACGTGCCCTGGCGCAGGTTCACCGTGATGTCGGGGTTCTTGGCGTTCCACGAGTCGACGATCTCCTTCGTCGCCGCCACCGTGGAGTCCTGGTACGCGAGGCTCTGGAAGGTCAGTGTGACGGGGCCGCCCGAGGAACCGCTCTCGGTCGACTCCCCGCCGCCGAGCGCGCACCCGCCGAGCAGTACGACGGCGGCCGCGGCGCCGATGCCGAGCAACGCCTTTCGCATCATGGCTTGTCTCCTTGTTCTGTGAGCACGTCGGTCACGTCAGCCCTTCACCGCGCCGCTCATCAGCCCCGAGGTGAGGCGGCGTTGGATGAGAAGGAAGAACACGAGGCTCGGGACGGTCGCCAGCAGCGACGCCGCCGCGAGCTGCCCGAGCTGGACCTGGCCCTCCGCGCCGACGAACCGGGCGAGGGTCAGCGGCAGGGTCTGCAGGTTCGGGTCCTGGATGAGCACCAGGGCGAAGAAGAACTCGTTCCACGACGAGATGAACGTGAACAGGCTCGTCGCCACCAGCCCCGGCGCCAGCAGCGGGAGCACGATCGACCACAGGACGCGCAGCCGCGACGCGCCGTCCATCGCGCCGGCCTCCTCCAGCTCGACGGGTACGGCCGTGACGTACCCGCGCAGCATCCACAGCGCGAACGGCAGGCACCAGACCGTGTACACGAGCACCAGCCCGAGCGGGTGGTTGACGAGCCCGACCTGCTTGAGCACCAGGAAGACCGGGATCACGATCAGGATGAACGGGAACACCTGGCTCAGCAGGATCCACGCCGTCGCGGCGCCACGCAGCTTCGTGCGGAACCGGGACAGCGCGTAGGCCGCCGGCAGCGAGATCACCGTGACGATCACGGTCGTCAGCACCGCGACGTAGAGGCTGTTCCCGGCCGCCTGCACGAGGTTCGCCTTCTGGATGGCGTCGCCGAAGTTGTCGAGGTTGAACGACCGGGGGAGCAGCGAGGAGTCCCCCGACTGCAGCTCCTGCGGCGTCTTCACCGACGTCGCGAGCAGGAACAGCAGCGGGAACCCGAGGAACACCACGTACGCCGCGAGCGCGAGGTACTGCAGCGGCCGGGCGATGCCTCGGTCCCGCCGCGCCGGGGCGGCGGCGCGGCGGGTGCGTGGGGGAGCGAGCGTCCGCGTCTGTGTCTGCGTCACTGGTGACGGCTCCTTGCCTGGCCGCGCAGGTAGAAGAACAGGAACGCGGCGATGACGACGACCATGACGTTGCCGAGCGCGGCCGCGTAGCCGAAGTTGCCGTAGCGGAACGCCTCGTTGTAGGCGAACAGCATCGGCAGCATCGTCTGTCCACCCGGGCCGCCCGCGGTGAGCACGAAGACCAGCGCGAACGAGTTGAAGTTCCAGATCAGGTCGAGCGAGGTGATGGCCACGATCACCGGGCGCAGCGCCGGCAGCGTCACGTGCCAGAACCGCTGCCCTACGCCCGCGCCGTCGATCGTGGCGGCCTCGTGCAGGTCGGGCGACACGTTCTGCAGCCCGGCGAGCAGCGTGATGGTCGTCTGCGGCATGCCGGCCCACACGCCGACGACGATCACCGCGGGCAGCGCGGTCGAGAAGTCGCCGAGCCAGTTGATGTCGCCGGGGAGCCCGACGGCCCGCAGCATGTCGTTGATGGGCCCGTAGGTCGGGTTCAACATCATCTTCCACATGATCGCGATGATCACGGGTGGCATCGCCCACGGTACGAGCGCGAGCGTTCGGGCCAGCCAACGCAGCCGCAGGTCGAGGTTGAGCAGCAGCGCGAGGCCGAGCGAGGCGAGGAACTGCAGGATCGTCACGCCGAACGCCCACACCAGCCCGATGCGGAACGACTTCCAGAACAGCTCGTTCTCGAGCAGCCGCGCGTAGTTCGCCACGCCGTTGAAGTGCGTGGTCTGGTTGAGACCGGCCCGCGCGTCGGTGAACCCGAG
>DATHJG010000566.1:0-5250 GCA_035489875.1 Solirubrobacteraceae bacterium
CCGCCTGGGCGGAGAAGCCCGCGAACCCGGCAGCGACCTGCGTGTCGAACACGTTGGCGAACGTCGTGTTCCAGGCGCGCCGGAGGATCGCCACGTCCTGGCGGCCCGCGTGCAGCACGACCTCGACGGCCGGGTCGGCGACCGCGGCGGCGAGCGGCGCCGGGTCGCCGAGGTCGTCCTGCAGCGGGTCGAGGACGACGACCTCCTCGCCGACGCAGACCTGAACGAGGCACAGCAGCGGCCGGTAGCGACCCTCCGGCATGAACTCCGTATCGATGCCCAGGCGCCCTTCCTCGCGAGCGCGCGCGGCGAGGCGCTCGATCTCAGACGGCAAGGACCCGGACCCGATTGCTGGCGCGCATGACGCGACGACACTACCCGCCTCGCGCGCGAGGCGGGGCCGGCGTGCCCGCGGATGAACGCGGCGCGCCCGGCGGCTACTGGATCAGGACCGGCGTGCCGATCGAGACGCGACCGAACAGGTCGATCACGTCCGACACGGTCATGCGGATGCAGCCGTGCGACGCGCGCGAGCCGATCGACCACGGCTCGCCGGTGCCGTGGATCCCGACCGACCCGTCGACGCCCATCCAGCGCGCCTTGAGCGGGTTGTTGGCCGCCCCGCCGCCGACCGACTGACCCGCCATCTCCCCCGCCCAGGGCGAGTTGGGCGCCGTCCACGTCGGGTTCACCTGCTTGCTCTGGAGCGCGAACTGCCCGGTCGGCGTCGGGTAGGCCGGCTGGCCGACGGCGACGCCGTAGCCCTTGAGGAACTTGAGCCGCTTGAACAGGCGCAGGCGGAAGTGGTCGCGGTCGATCGTGACGACGGTCGGGTACGCCTTCGCCAGCTCCTTGGTCCGGATCTTCGGCGGGACCTTGGTCAGGGTGGGCTGCAGCTCGCGTGCGGCGGCCGGGTCCGCCACCGCGGCCTGGATCGCGCTCACGAGCGGGGCGACCGCCAGCGAGCGGCCCGGGCGGGCCGGACGCTTGAGCAGCCGGGTGAGCGTGATCTTGATGCTCGCGTCGCGCGGCGCGACCTTCAGACGCTGCGCGGTCGCGCGCACGAAGCGCCAGACCGGCTTGCGCTTGTAGCTCACCGACGGCGTGGCGGACGCCGGCGGCAGCGTGCCGTCGGGCGCCGGCGGCGCGCTCTGGCCGGCGTACAGCGCCCGCAGCGCGGTCTTGTCGGCGTGGAACGCGAACGCGATGTCGGCCATCTTCAGCGGGATGCGCTTCCCGCCGGCGACGACGACGAGATCCTGCGCGAGCACCGGCGCGAGCGTCTGCTCGAGCTTGGCCCGCGCCTCGGCGACGGTGAGCGTGCCGACGTCCACGCCGGAGACCGTGACGCCGGCACGGATGCGCTCCTCGGGTGGCGGCGGCGCCTGCGCGCCCGCGCTGGACGCGGCCCACGCCGGGATCGACAGGGAGAGGAACAGGAACGTGATCGTCCGACGCATGGCCGATCAGGGTAGCCGGAGGAAGCGATCGAGCTCCACCCAGGTCGTCGTGCGCGCCGCGCGCCCGGTCAGCACGCCGAGGTGTCCCCCGGGCGCGGTCCCGAGCTGGACGGACGCCGCGTGCGGGAGCAGCTCGCCGACGTGGTGGCAGGCGGCGACGGGCGCGATCCCGTCTCCCTCGCCCGCGATCGCGAGCACCGGCACGCGCACGTCGGCGAGCTCCAGCGTCCGGTCGCCCAGCGCGAGCCGCCCGTCCGCGAGGTCGTTGGACCGGAAGAAGCGGTGGTAGAGCTGGCCGAACGTGCGCCCCGGATAGGCGTGCATGTCGTCCATGAAGACGTCGACCGCCTCGATCTGCGCGAGCAGCTCGCGGTCGTGCAGGTTGGTCGCGATCGTCCACGGCTTCATCAGGTACTTCTCGATGCCCGCGAGCTGGTAGGCGCGCTTGACCAGGGGCGCCGGCGCGCCGCCGAGCGCCCGGTAGGCCTGGGTCACCAGCCAGCCCTGGGTGACCGCCGCGATCGGGCGCAGCGGCGCGACGAGCGGCACGCGCGAGAAGTCGAACGGGCTCGCGATCAGCGCGGTCGAGGCCACCGCCAGCTCGGGATCGGCGCACTGCGCGAGCAGCGCGAGGATCCCGCCCAGGCACCAGCCGACGAGCTGCACCGGACGCCCGCCGGCGTCGTGCGACGCGACCCGCACGGCGCTCGGAACGACGTCCTCGATCCAGTGCTCGAGCCCGAGCGAGCGGTCGCTGAAGTGCACGGTCCCGTAGTCGACGACGTACGTGGCGTGCCCGCGCCGGAGCAGGTGCTCGGCGAGCGAGCAGCCGCGGCGCAGGTCGAAGCAGATCGCCGGCGCCGCCAGCGGCGGGACGAGCAGCACCGGCGCCGACGTCGAGTGCCCCCCGCCGACCGGCAGGTAGCGGTGCACGCGCCGCTGCGGACCCTCGTCGATCAGCGCCGACGGCATCCGCCGCGTGTCGGCGAGGCCGCCGCCCACCGTGGCGGCGTAGAGATTGCCGGCGGCGGTGATCGCGGAGGCCGGGCTTGGAAGGCCGAGCATCTGGTGGAGATGATGGCGGCCCCGCTCGCCTACCCTGCGTCGGATGGACGACGCCGCCTCGGCCCGGGAGCTGCCGCCCGGCCTCTGGGACCGGCTGCGGCTGGATCCGGTCCGCTCGCCCGAGCACATCGCGCTCGCCGCCGCGCAGACGTTCGGCCCGCAGGCCGAGCGCTGGGCGGCCGACAAGCGCGCGCGCTTCAGGGTCGAGCCGGCCGAGCTCGCGCGGATGGCGAAGAAGCGCCACGCCACGCTGGCGCGCTTCGAGGGCGCCGCCACCGGCGTCGGCGGGATCGTCACGATGGTGCCGGACCTGGTCGCGCTCGCCTGGATCCAGTCGCGCCTCGTCTTCTACGTCGCGGCCGCCTACGGCTACGACCCGAACGACCCGATGCGCCCGGCCGAGGCGCTCGTGCTGTTCGACTTCTACTCCGATCCGGTGACTGCGCGGCGGGCCCTGGACGGGATCGGCTCGACCGTCGTCGAGGCGTACGTCGGTTCCAAGCTGCAGCGCGACGAGGCGCTCGCGCTTCGGCTGGCGAAGCTGCTCGGCATCCGCTCGGCGCGCAAGCTCGCCGGGCGGCTCATCCCCGGCGTCGCGATCCTGTTCAACTCGGTCGGCAACGAGCGCCGCACGCGCGCGCTGGCCGACAAGGCGATCCGCTTCTACGGCGGATAGTGGTCCGTCCCGTTGCGAGACGGGCCACAAATTCAGGGGCTGCCGTAGACCGGGATCGCCGCGCCCGTCGTGGGCGCCGACGCGTCGCTGCACAGGAACCGGATCACGCTCGCGATGTCCTCCGGCGGCGTGAGCTTCCCGTAGTCCTCGGGGGCCATCGTCGCGCGGTTCGCGGGCGTGTCGATCATCGACGGCAGCACCGCGTTGCAGCGCACCCCGTCGGCAGCGTGCTCGCGCGCGACGACTTGTACGAACGCGATCACCGCCGCCTTGGAGGCGCAGTAGCCGGCGGCGCCCGCGAACGGGTGCACGGCGGCGCGCGACGAGGTGCAGACGATCGACCCGCCGCCGGCGGCGACCAGCACGGGCAGCGCGGCCTGGGTCACGAGATACGTGGGGCGGAGGTTGAGCGCGAACTGCGCCTCGAAGTCCTCCAGCGGGGTCGTGGCGACGTGCTGGTCGACCGCGAAGCCGCCGACGAGGTTGACGACGGCGCGCAGCGGCGCGGCCGCGTCGGCGGCTGCTCGCGCCACGACGCTCGCGACCTGCGCGCGATCGGTCAGGTCGGCCTGCACGACCTCGGCCCCCGCCAGCTCGGCGGGGACGACGTCCGGCACGACGACCCGCCAGCCGTCGCCGACGAAGGCGGCGACGACCGCGCGCCCGAGCCCGCCGCTGCCACCGGTGATGAGCGCCGTACGGTCCATTCCGCGGCGCATCATCCCACCCTCCGTCCGAGGCCGGATTTACGGTTCACATCCCATGGTCGTCCGCCACCTCACCGACGGGCAGGAGCTGGACTCCATCCTGCTGGTGCGCCGGCGGGAGCTGCGGACCGGGCGCGACGGCAAGGAGTTCCTCCTGCTCAGCCTCGGCGACCGCACCGGCGCGCTCTCCGCCGTGGTGCGCGACGAGGTCGCCGACGTCGCCGCCGTGTGCCAGAGCAACGCCGCGGTGCACGTCCAGGGGCGCTACTCGGTGCACCCGCGCTTCGGGCCCGAGGTCGCCATCCGCGCGGTGCGCGCGGCGCGCGCCAACGAGGTCGACTACACCGCCCTGCTCGACGGCCCGCCGCGCGACGCGGCGCAGATGGAGGTCGACCTGCGCGCGCTGATCGCGACGATCCAGAACCCCCACCTGCGCGCGCTGCTCGACGTCGTGCTCGGCCGGGAGTCGGAGACCTGGCCCCGCTTCCGCGACGCGCCCGCCGCCAAGCGCTACCACCAGGCGTACCGCCACGGGCTGCTCGAGCACTCGCTGACCGTCGCGCAGTCGGTCTCCTCGATCTCCGCGACGTTCCCGGGGATCGACCGCGACGTCGCCGTGACCGGCGCGCTGCTGCACGACATCGGCAAGCTCGACGCGTACACCGCCGACCCGCTGGCGATCGACCTCACCGACGCGGGCAAGCTGCAGGGCGAGATCCCGCTCGGCTACTACCGCGTGCGCCGGCTGATCGAGGAGCTGCCCGGCTTCCCGTCCGACCTCGCCGCCGCGGTGCTGCACATCATCCTCAGCCACCACGGCGCGCTGGAGCACGGCTCGCCCGTCGTCCCGTGCACGCGCGAGGCGACGCTCGTGCACATGATCGACAACCTCGGCGGTCGGCTCGGCTCGTTCGACCGGCTGGAGAAGGAGCTGCCGAACGGCTCGCGCTGGTCGGGCTACGACCGCGCGCTCGGCGGCGGTGCCTTCTTCGCCGACCGCGAGGCGGCGTGACGTCAGCCGAGCTTCGCGGCGTCGATCAGCTCGCGGATCTCGTAGCCCGCGTTGAGCACGCGCTGGGCGTAGTCGCGGCGGTCGTCGTCGCTCAGCGTCCGGTCGCTGGCGAGGATCTCGGCGAACCCGATCACGACCGTGAGCGGGGTGCGCAGGTCGTGGCGGAGCCGGTTGAGCCCGTCGAGGTGCGGCTCGTCAGCCACGGGCGAGACCGGCGCCGTCGGGCGGGGTGATGAAGCCCTCGCGCAGCGCGATCGCGATCGCGTGCACGCGGGTGTGCGCCTCGAGCTTGCTCATCGCGTTGCGGATGTGCGTCTTGACCGTCTCCGC
>DATHJG010000567.1:0-8382 GCA_035489875.1 Solirubrobacteraceae bacterium
CCCGGCCGCGCTGCGCGATCTGCGCCGCCACACGGTCTCGATGGTCTTCCAGCACTTCGGCCTGCTCGCGCACCGCACGGTGATCGAGAACGTCGCGTTCGGACTCGAGATCCAGGGCGTCGCGAAGCCGCAGCGCATGGCGCGCGCCGCCGACATGCTGCGCCTCGTCGGCCTGGAGGACGTCGCGACGCAGTTCCCCGACCAGCTCTCGGGCGGGATGCAGCAGCGCGTCGGCCTGGCCCGCGCGTTCGCGGTCGACCCGAAGCTGATGCTCTACGACGAGCCGTTCAGCGCGCTCGACCCGCTGATCCGGCGCGACATGCAGGACGAGGTCTGCCGCCTGCAGGACGAGACCGGCAAGACGATGCTCTTCATCACGCATGACCTGCCGGAGGCGCTCCGGCTGGGCGACCGCATCGCGATCATGCGCGACGGCCGGATCGTCCAGCTCGGCACGCCCGAGGAGCTGGTCGGCTCACCGGCCGACGACTACGTCGCCAACTTCGTGCGCGACATCCCGCGCACCAACGTGCTGACGCTGCGCTGGATCATGCGCCCGCCGAAGCCCGGCGAGGTGTCGAGCGACGTGGAGCTCGACGTCGCCACCAAGGTGAAGGACGCCGTGGCGGTCGTCGCGGCCACGAACGGACCGGTGCGCGCGGTCGAGGGCGGGCGCGTGGTGGGGGTCGTCGATCGGGTCTCGGTGCTCCAGGCGATGGCCGGAAGTCCCGAGGAGCCCGGTGGCGGTCGCTAGCGAGCGGTTCGCCGCGCCCGCCATCCCCGCGCCGTCGTCCCGCTGGCGCGGGCGGCCGGCGCAGGTCGGCCTCGTGCTGCTGCTCATGTTCGCGGCGTTCGCGCTGTGGCGGAACGACTACCCGTGGCCGTCGTGGCTGACCTGGACCGCGCTGCCGGGCCGGCTCGACGACCTCCAGGGCTGGCTGCTCGACGAGCGCACCGCGGAGAACCCCAACCTGATCTTCGCGATCTTCGACGGCTTCCGGGCGCTCGCCGACTGGCTCGTGACCGCGCTGACCAACGCGCTCGAGTGGCTGACCTGGATCGGCACCGCGGCCGCCGGCACGCTGCTCGTGTGGCGCTTCGGCGGCTGGCGCGCCGCGCTCGTGGTGCTCGCCGCGTTCGCCAGCTTCGCGCTGATGGGACTGTGGGAGCAGAGCATCCAGACGCTGGCGCTGATGCTCGCCGCGGTCGTGCTGTCGCTGGCGATCGGGATGCCGATCGGCGTCTGGGCAGGCCGCTCCCCCAGAGTCCACCGGGCGATCACGCCCGCGCTCGACGCGATGCAGATCGTGCCCGCGTTCGCGTACCTCATGCCGGTCGTGATCCTGTTCTCTGTCGGCCCGGCGGCGGCCGTGATCTGCACGATGATCTACGCGATCCCGCCGGCGGTGCGGATCACCGCGCTCGGCATCCGCGGCGTCACGCACGACACGGTCGAGGCCTCGCAGGCGCTCGGCGCGACGCCGTTGCAGACGCTGTTCAAGGTGCAGCTCCCGCTCGCCCGCCGCCAGCTGCTGCTGTCGGTCAACCAGACGATCATGTTCGCGCTGTCGCTCGTCGTGATCGCGGGGCTGATCGGCGGACGCGGGCTCGGCGACGTCGTCACGAACGGCCTGTACTCCAACGCGTCGCTCGCGCTGCTGGCCGGCGTCGCGATCGTGGTCATGGCGATCGCGCTGGATCGCGCGACGGCGGCGATCGCCGACCGCACCGATCCCACGCGCCGGCACCTGACCGACGAGGGCCGCCGCCGCGCGAAGCTCGTCACGGCCGGCGTGCTCGCCGCGATCGTGGCGATCGCGCTGGTCACGCGCGCGCTCGGCGTCGACGCCGTCTACCCCGACGAGTTCGAGAGCGCGAGCTACGTCTACGCGGCGACGATCCAGGACACGCTGCTGAGCTGGATCCAGTCCGTGCTCGACTACGTGCAGGACCCGGCGTCGTTCATCTTCGGCATCACGGAGCCGATCGGCAACTTCCTCGTCAAGTACGCGCTCGAGCCGCTGCGCGTGTGGCTGGTGGAGATGCCGTGGTTCGTGACGATCGCCGGGCTCGGCGCGATCGCGTTCCTCGTCAGCGGCGTCCGCCCCGCGATCACCGTCGCGCTGATGCTGCTGGCGATCGGGATCATGGGCGTCTGGGAGCCCGCGATGGACACGGCGTCCCAGGTGCTGGTCGCAACCGCGATCGCGGTGGCGCTGGGGATCGCGATCGGGGTGTGGGCGGCGGAGAGCCCGCGCGTGGAGAAGCTGCTGCGGCCGCTGCTCGACACGCTGCAGACGCTCCCGCAGCTCGTCTACATCATCCCGTTCATCTACCTGATGCCGGTCTCGCGCGTGCCCGGCGTCGTCGCGTCCGTCCTGTACGCCGTGCCGGTCGTGATCCGGCTCGTCACGTCGGGCGTGCGCACGGTGCCGCCGGCGGCCGTGGAAGCGGCCGCCGCGTTCGGCGCGACGCGCGGGCAGGTGCTGATGAAGGTGAAGATCCCGCTGGCCCGCGACGCGATCATGCTCGGGGTCAACCAGGGGATCATCATGGTGCTGGCCGTCGTCGTGATCGGCGGCCTGGTGGGGTCTGGAGCGCTCGGCGACGAGGTCGCGCGCGGGCTGCAGCGCAACGAGTTCGGCCAGGGCGTCGTCGCGTCCCTGGCGATCCTCGCGCTCGGCATCGCGCTCGACCGGGTGACGCAGAGCAAGGGGAGCAGGAAGCGAGGTCAACCACGATGAGGGGAATTCAAATGGGGAGCAAGAGGGTGCGCGGCATGATTGCCGCGCTCGCGCTCGCCGCCGCGATGACCGTGGCGGCGTGTGGCGAGAAGAAAGAGGAGACGCCGGCCGCGAGCAATACCGGCAACGGCGCCGAGACCGCGAAGAAGGACTGCGGCAAGGTCACGCTCAACGAGCAGGCGTGGGCCGGCTCGACCGCCAACACCTACATCGCCAAGGCGGTGCTCGAGGACGACCTCGGCTGCCAGGTCGAGGTCACGAAGATCGCCGAGATCCCGGTCTTCCAGGCGATGGCCGACGGTGAGGTCGATGCGGTGCTGGAGGACTGGCAGCACACCGACGAGTACAAGAAGTACATCGACGAGGCCGGCACGGTCGTCCAGGGCGGCCCGCTCGGCGTCGAGGGCCACATCGGCTGGTTCATCCCGAAGTACCTGATGGACGAGCACCCCGAGTTCGCGAGCTGGGAAGGGCTCAAGGGCGAGGAGTCGCTGTTCAAGACCGCCGAGTCCGGCGATCAGGGCATGTTCCTGGGCGGCGACCCGTCCTACGTCCAGAAGGACAAGGAGCTCATCACCGCGCTCGGCCTGGACTTCAAGCACGTGACCGCGGGCGCCGAGCCCGCGCAGGTCGCGCGCTGGACGCAGCTCTTCAAGCAGAAGAAGCCGGTCATCTTCTACTGGTACACGCCGCAGTTCTACAACCAGGAGTACGACCTGGCGGAGGTCAAGCTGCCGGAGCGCACGCCGGACTGCAAGGACGACGCCAAGTCGGGCGGCAACCCGGACCAGTACAAGTGCGCGTACGACGTCACGATCATCAACAAGTTGTTCTCGAAGAAGTTCGCCGACAGCGGCTCGCCCGCGTACGACATGCTCAAGAACATGGAGCTGACCAACGACGACCAGGAGGCCGTCGCGAAGGCGATCGCCGGCGACAAGGTCGATCCCGAGAAGGCCGGCAAGGACTGGGTGGCGCAGAACCAGGACAAGGTGCAGGCCTGGCTCGGCTGACACTCTAGGCTGGGCGATCCCATGATCGCCCCGGATGTGCTGCCCGCCCCCGCGCGAGTTCTCGAGATCGGGGCGGGCGGCGCACGGATCGTGGGCACGCGGCGGTGACCGGCGTCTCGGCGTACGCGCGGTTGGAGGCCGCGCTGGCGGAGCACGAGCCGCCGTTCGCGGTCGTCGACCTCGACGCGTTCCGGGCCAACGCCGCCGACCTGGCGCGCCGCGCCGCGGGCAAGCCGATCCGGTTGGCGAGCAAGTCGGTCCGCTGCCGTTCGCTGCTGCGTGCCGCGCCGGGCTTTCGCGGGCTCATGACGTTCACGCTGCGCGAGTCGCTGTGGCTGCACGGCGACGGGTTCGAGGATCTGCTGCTCGGCTACCCGACCGTCGACCGGGCGGCGCTGGCGCAGCTCGGCGCGCTCGAGGCCGGGCCGGTGCTGATGATCGACAGCGTCGCGCACCTCGACCTGATCGACGCCGCGGCGCCGCCGGCCGGGCGGGCGGGTCCGGTGCGGGTGTGCCTGGACTTCGACACGAGCCTGGAACTGGCCGGCGGGCGCGTGCGGATCGGTCCGAAGCGCTCGCCGCTGCGCACGCCCGCGCAGGCGGCGGCGCTCGCGCGCGCGGTCGTCGCGCGGCCGGGCTTCGAGCTCGCCGGCGTGATGGGCTACGAGGGTCACGTCGCGGGCGTCGGCGACCGGCCGCCGAATCCGCTGCTCGGCGCCGGGCTGCGGGCGATGCAGCGCGCGGCGGTCGCGCAGGTCGCGGAGCGGCGCGCGGCGGTCGTCGCCGCGGTACGCGAGGTGGCGCCGGTGCCGCTGGTGAACGGCGGCGGGACGGGGAGCCTCGAGTCGACGGCCGCGGAGCCGGTCGTGACCGAGGTCACCGCCGGCTCGGGTCTGCTCGCGCCCGGCCTGTTCGACCACTACCGCGCGTTCCGGCTGCGGCCGGCAGCGCTCTTCTGCGTGCCGGTCGTGCGGCGGCCGGACGACCGCGTCGCCACCGTGCTCGGCGGCGGGTACCCCGCGTCCGGGCCGGCGGGGCGCGACCGGCTGCCGAAGCCGTACCTCCCGGCCGGCCTGCGGCTCACGGCCCTCGAGGGCGCGGGCGAGGTGCAGACGCCGCTCACGGGCCGGGGCGCCGCCGCGCTCCGCCCCGGCGACCGGGTGTACCTGCGCCACGCGAAGGCGGGCGAGCTGTGCGAGCGGTTCTCCACGCTGCTCCTGCTGGAGGGCGACCGGGTCGTCGACGAGGTGCCGACCTACCGCGGCGAGGGCCGGGCGTTCCTGTGACCACGACGGCGTCGCTCCGGCGCGCGCTCGTCGCCCTGGCGATCGCCGCGGCCGCGGCGGGTTGCGTGTTCCTCGGGCTCGTGCTCGCGAGCGACCACGTCGACGACCGCGCCACGACGGCGGTGCTCGGCCTGCTCGTCGGTTGGTCGTTCACCGGCACCGGGTTGCTCGCCTGGTGGCGGCGGCCCGACAATCGCACCGGCGCGCTGATGACGGCGGTCGGGTTCGCGTGGTTCGCCTCGGGCATGGGCGAGGCCGACGACGATCTGCTGTTCACCGCCGGCATCGCGCTGGACGCCCTGTTCCCCGTGATCGCGGGCCACCTCGTGCTGGCGTTTCCGACCGGACGGCTCGAGACGCGTGCCGAGCGGATCCTGATCGGCGCCGGGTACCTCAGCGCGACGCTGCTGCAGATCCCGTCGCTGCTGTTCGAGGAGCACGCTGGGCGCGCGCCGCGGAACCTGCTCGTGCTGCATCCCGACCAGGACCTGTCGGACGTGCTCGACGGGGTGCAGTTCGCGGTCGTGCTGCCGGTCATCGCCGCCAGCATCGTGCTGCTCGTCCGGCGCTGGCGGTCGGCCAGCGGGCCGCAGCGGCGCGTGCTCGCGCCGGTGCTCTGGACCGGCGGCGCCGCGTTCGTGGTGTACGCGGTGGCGGCGGCGCTCGACACGGCGGGCACGACCGTCGACGCGCTCGAGCGCGTCGCGGTCCTGCTGCTCGCGACCGTGCCGTTCGGGTTCCTCGCGGGACTCCTGCGCAGCCGCCTCACGCAGGCCGACCGGATCGCGGAGCTGGTCGGGCGACTCGGCCAGGCGCCCGGACCGGACACGGTCCGCGCGGCGCTGGCCGAGGCGCTCGGCGATCCGTCGGTCGCGCTGGCGTACTGGCTGCCCGAGTCCGAGCGCTTCGTCGATGCCGCCGGCCGGCCCGTCGACCTCCCCGCCGGGGAGTGGACCGAGGTGGAGTCGCACGGGCGCCGGATCGCCGCGATCCGGCACGACCGCTCGCTCGCCGACCAGCCGCAGCTCGTGCGCGCCGCGGGCGCCGCGGCGGCGCTCGCGCTCGAGAACCAGCGCCTCGCCGCGGAGCTGCGCGCGCGGATCGAGGACCTGCGCGCGTCGCGCGCCCGGCTGGTGAGCGCCGGCGACGCCGAGCGGCGGCGGCTGGAGCGCAACCTGCACGACGGGGCGCAGGCGCGCATGGTCGGGCTGGCCGCCAAGCTCGGCATGGCGCGCAGCAAGGTGGACGGCGACGGGGAGCTGGCCACGCTGCTCGAGGAGTCGCGCGTCGAGCTGATGGCGAGCCTCGAAGAGCTCAGAGCGGTCGCCCGCGGCCTCCATCCGGCGGTGCTCACCGACCGCGGCCTCGACGCCGCGGTGCGCGGGCTGGCGTTTCGGGCGCCGCTGCCCGTGGAGATCGCCGGCGCGGCGCCGGACGACCTGCCGCCGCCGGTCGCGACGGCCCTCTACTACGTCGTCGCCGAGGCGCTGACGAACGTGGCGAAGTACGCGGCGGCGAGCGGGGCGACCGTCGCGGTGCGCCGTGAGGGCGCCGACGTCGTGGCGGAGGTCGCCGACGACGGCGTGGGCGGCGCGGACGAGGACGGCGGCTCCGGGCTGCGCGGGCTCTCCGACCGCGTCGCGGCGCTCGACGGGCGGCTCGAGCTGAGTAGCCCGCCCGGGGGCGGCACCGTCGTGCGCGTGCGGATCCCAACCTAAAGAGGGTCGTCGCCCAGCACGCGGCGCGCGTAGTCGTTCGTGAACGCGCCGCCGGGGTCGAGCCGGGCGCGCACCGCCTGGAACCGGGCCCAGCCGGGGTATCGCTCGGCCAGCGTGGCGACGCTCTGGTAGTGGCGCTTGCCCCAGTGCGGGCGGCCGCCGTAGCCGTCCATGATCGCCTCGATCGCGCGGAAGCAGGTCTCGAACTCCATCCCGCGGTACTGGTGCGCCGCGATGTAGCACGTGTCCCGCCCGTGGGCGGTGGAGAGGAGCGCGTCGTCGCCGGCCGCGAAGCGCACCTCGAGCGGGAACGCGATCGGGAGCCGGCGGCGCTCGATCACGTCGAGCGCTCGCTCGACCGCCTCGCGCGCGTGCTCGCGCGGGATGCCGTACTCCATCTCGTTGAAGCGCACGCGCCGCTCGGTCGCGAACACCCTGTGCGAGTGGTCCTCGACCTCGCTCGCGGACATCGCGCCCGCGACGAGCCGGTTGAGCCGCGGCACGGCGCACGGGACGGCGCGGCCGACACGGCACACCAGCTCGAGCAGCCGGTTCTCGACGACGTCCTCCTGCAGCCGGCGGCGCCAGGCGGGCGGCGGGCTCGGCGGGTCCGCGCTACGACGGCACGTGCGGGTGAGCGCGGTGCGCGTGTAGGGGAAGATCCAGAACTCGAAGTGGTCGTTCTCGTCGACGTGCTCGTCGAGCCGGTCGAGCGTCTCGGAGAGCGGACGCGGCGCGTCCTGGCGGTGGAGCGTGAAGCGCGGCACGCAGCGCAGCGTGATCGCGCTCACCACGCCGAGCGCGCCGACGCTCACGCGCGCGGCGAGGAACGCGTCGGGATCGCGCTCGGGCGTGAGCTCGACCACGTCGCCGGACGCCGTGACCAGGCGCAGCGCGGCGATGCCGGCCGACAGGTTCTGGAAGCGCACGCCGGTCCCGTGGGTCGCGGTCGCGGTGGCGCCGGCGAGCGTCTGGGCGTCGATGTCGCCCTGGTTGTGGAGCGCGAGCCCGCGGGCGGCGAGCTCCGCGCCGAGCCGGCGCAGCGTGATCCCGGCCTCGACGGTCACGAGCCCGGTCGCGGGGTCGGCGGCGAGCACACGCTGCATGCGCGCGAGGTCGACCATCGTGCCGTCGGTGCAGGCCGCGTCGGTGAACGAGTGGCCGCTGCCGGCGGCGCGCACCCCGCCCCGCCGCGCGGCCGCGCGGACGGCGGCCGCCAGCTCCTCCTCCCCGCGCGGGCGGACGATCGCAGCGGGCGCGCAGCGCTGGTCGCCGGTCCAGTTGCTCCACGTCACCGCGTCGAGACTAGCCGCCACAATCCCGGCATGACCTCGCCCCACACGCCCGCCTACGGCATCACCTCGATGATCGCCCCGCTGCGGCGCGTGCTCGTGCGCCGGCCCGCGCTCGCCGGCGACTGGGCGGGCGCGGCGTGGCGGACGCCGGACCCGGACCGGCTCGCCCGCCAGCACCAGGCGTTCTGCGAGCTGCTCGCGACGCTCGGGCCGGAGGTCGAGGTCGCGGAAGCGCTCGACGGGCAGGTCGACGCGGTCTACATGCACGACCCGATGGTCATGACCGGGCGCGGCGGCATCCCGCTGCGGATGGCCAAGCCGGCGCG
>DATHJG010000568.1:0-4424 GCA_035489875.1 Solirubrobacteraceae bacterium
GCGGCCGGTAGTTGAACGAGCTGTCGTAGGAGAACTCGACCGGGTCGGCGCCGCGGGCGTAGGGCGAGAACCGCACCGTCTGCTCGCTCGCGGCGTCGAGCGCGCGGTAGTAGTTGCGCGAGCTGGCCAGCCCCGCCTTCAGCCCGCGCTCCTTCTGGGTGGAGCCGACGATCACCCAGCAGTACCCGCCCTCGCGGTAGCGGTCGATCCGCGGCACGCGCAGGCGCTTCTCGTACGCCTGGAACGGCCGCTCGACCGGCCACACCGGCCGGTCCAGCGCGTCGCCGTAGGCGGCGGGCACGAACGGCTCGAGCACGACCGGCGCGCCCGCCGGCACGTTGGCGTCGACCCACGCGAGCGCCTGGGCACGCGTGTCCTCGCGCCCCAGCACCGTGTCGACGTGCACGCTCGCGAGCACGCCCTGCGCGCAGAGCAGCGCGGTCAGCCCGGCGACGAGCGCCGCGCGCCGCGCTCCGATCGTCACCACCGCGTACGCCGCGAGCACGCACAGCGCCGGGTACATCGGCAGCAGCCAGCGGCCGAAGAAGCGGCCCTGCGAGCCCATATAGAGGTAGAAGCAGACCGGGAACGCGACGAGCAGCAGCGCGATCCGCCAGTCCCGCCGGATGGCGAGCACGGCGCCGGCGACCGCGGCGAGCAGCGGCAGCCAGCCGAAGCCCCAGGTGAGCGTGCCGACGTAGTACAGCCAGCCGTACGTGTCGTCCTGGCCGAGCTTGGCCGTGTCGGCCTGCGAGGACTGGCTGGTGATCTGGTCGCGCGCCTCCGCCGCGTTGAGGATCGCGTACGGGTTGAGCAGCGCGAACATGACGGCGCACGCGGCGCCCGCGATCGCGAGGCCGATCAGCGCCCGCCGCAGCTCGCTCCGGCGATCCTCGACCCGCAGCCCCGCCGCCACCGCCACGCAGAGCAGCATCGCGGCGGCCGTGTACTTCGTCGCCCCCGCGACGCCGATCGCCCCGCCCGCGAGCGCCCAGTCCGCCCACGCGCCGCGCTGGTAGATCAGCAGGCACGCGACCAGCGCGACCGTGATCGGCGCCAGCGTGACGACGTCGTTCAGCGCGTGCTTGGAGTAGAAGACCGGCAGGAACGCGACCGCCATCAGCGCCGCGGCGACGAGGCCGACCCGGCGGTCGTAGAAGCGCGCGCCGGCCCAGTGGACGAGGCCGACGACGAGCGTCCCGATCAGCGCCACCGCGACCCGGGCGAGCACGAACGCCGGCTCGGGGTCCGCGGCGAAGCTGCGCGCGAAGTGGCCGTCGGCGCTGAAGCGGATCGAGAACAGCACGTAGAAGAGGTAGGTGAGCCCCGGGGGGTTCTCGTAGTAGCCCGGGTTCAGGCCGCCGTCGAACATGCCGACCGCCTTCGGGACGAAGTGCTCGGCCTCGTCCGCGTTGTACGCGAACGGCAGCCCGTGGCGGATGTGCCACAGCCGGAGCGCGAGCGCGCCGAGCAGGATCGCGCCCAGGAGCAGACCCGCCGTGCGACGCGTCGGCAGCCACGTCGGGGCGGGCGCCGCAGCGTGAGGCGGCGCCTCCGGGGCCTGGGCGCTCATCCCCGCGACTCCGGCGCGCCGCCGTATCGCTGGGTGCAGTCGCGCAGCCGGTGGATCTGCACCGCGGGCCCCGGGCGCTCGTAGGCCGGCGAGTAGTAGCTGTAGCTGAGGTCGAAGCTGAACCCGGGCGGGTCCGCGTCCGCGCGGTACGGGCTGACCGCGTAGACGAGCTCGGACTCGCGCTCCAGCCGGTCGTAGTACGCGAGCGCCGCGCGGTCCCCGCCCGCGACCGCGCGCCCGCGGATCAGGTCGAATGTCATCACCGTGCAGTAGCCGCGGCGCCGGTAGTCGTCGAGCGCCTGCGGGCGCAGCGTGCGGCCGTACTCGACGTGGTCCTCGCGCACGTCGCGGATCAGCTCGTTCACGAACTGCGCCTGCTCGAGCTTCTTCGGCCGGCCGTCGCGAACCGGCCAGTAGTAGCGCTCGGGCACGGCCGGCTCGATCACGATGCGCAGCCCGCGCGGGTAGTGATCGGCCAGCCACCGGCGGGCGATCGCGCGCGTGTCCTCGTTGCCGAGCACGGCCATCGAGCGCGCGTCGGCGGCGAGCGGCTGCCACAGCAGCAGTGCCGCGCCCACGCCGATCGCCGGCCACTGCATCGCCGGCGCGCGCGCCCGCAGGGCGTCCAGCCCGCGCACGAACGCGTAGCCGGCGAGCAGCGCGAGGGCCGGGTAGACCGGCAGCAGCCAGCGGCCGAAGAAGCGCGACTGCACGCTGAGGTAGAGGAAGAGGGCGATCGGGAACGCCAGCAGCAGCGCGGTCCGGACGCGATCGCGCCGCGCGAGCAGGACGGCGCCGGCCGCCGCGCACGCGGCGGCGACGTAGCCGAGCCCCCACATCAGGCTGTCGAGGTAGTACAGCGGCCCGGTGTCGTTCTCCTGGCCGAACTTGTCCTGGTTGCCGGCCAGCTGGGCCTGCCCGCGCAGCTGGTGCAGCGCGCTGTCGAGGTCGAGGAAGAAGAACGGGTTCGTGACGAAGAACGTCGCGAACGTCCCGCCGGCCAGCGCGAGCGCGCCGAGCCGGGCGGTCCGGAGCGCGTCGCGGTCGCGGCGCGCGAGCAGCGGCAGCGCGACCGCCAGCGCGGGGACGAGCAGCACGAGCCCGGCCGTGTACTTGAACCCGATCGCCAGCCCGGCCGCGGCGCCGGCCGCGGCGCACCAGCGCCAGCCGCCGCGCTCGGCGATCCGGACGGAGAACAGCAGCACGAGCGCGACCGGCGCGAGCGTGCCGACGTCGGTCACCGCGAGCCGCGAGAACGCCACCGGCAGGAACGCGAAGCAGAGCACGGCCGCGGCGACCAGCCCGGTGCGCCGGTCCCAGAGCTGCCGGCCGACGTAGTAGACGGCGGCCACGCCGACGAGGCACAGCACCGCCGCGAGCGCGCGCGAGACCTCGAACACCCACGACGCGTTGCCGAGGTAGCCGTCGATCACCGCCTCTCCGCCGCCCTTCGGGATCGAGACGACGCGGTACACGAGATGCAGCAGGTACGTGTACGCGGACGGGTTCTGGAAGTAGCCGGGGTTGGGGTCCCGGAAGACCTCGACGGCCCGCTTCGTGAAGTGCGACCCCTCGTCGACGTAGTACACGTACGGGAGGCCGTGGTCGTTGTGCAGCACCCGCAGGACGAGGCCCGCGACCAGGATCAAGCCGAGCACGGCGAGTGCCGGGCCCTCGTCGCGCAGGCGGCTCATCACGGCGCCGATGGTAGCTTTGACCCCTCCTTCCCCATGAAGCTGATCATCCAGATCCCCTGCCTGAACGAGGCGGAGACGCTGCCGGTCACGGTGCGCGACCTCCCACGCCACGTCGACGGCTTCGACGCCGTCGAGTGGCTCGTCATCGACGACGGCTCGACCGACCGCACGATCGCGGTCGCGCGCGAGCTCGGGGTCGACCACATCGTCCGGCTCACGAACAACAAGGGCCTCGCCAACGGGTTCCAGGCGGGCCTGGACGCGTGCCTGAAGCTCGGCGCGGACGTGATCGTCAACACCGACGCCGACAACCAGTACGACGGGCGCGACATCCCGAAGCTGGTGGCGCCGATCGTCGCCGGTGGCGCGGACATGGTCGTCGGCGACCGCCAGGTGATGACGGTCGAGCACTTCTCGCCGGCGAAGAAGCTGCTCCAGCGGCTCGGCTCCTGGGTCGTGCGCCAGGCATCGCAGACCGACGTCCCGGACACGACGTCGGGCTTCCGCGCGTACAACCGCGAGGCGGCGCTCGCGCTGCAGGTGGTCTCCAAGTTCACCTACACGCTGGAGACGATCATCCAGGCGGGGAAGATGACCGTGGCGATCGATCACGTCCCGGTCCGGACCAACCCGAAGCTGCGCGAGTCGCGCCTGTTCCCGTCGATGTGGACCTACATCCGCCGCAACGGGATCTCGATCTTCCGCATCTACGCGCTCTACGAGCCGCTGAAGGTGTTCATGACCGCGGCGTTCCTGGTCGGGCTCGCGGCGCTGGCGGTCTGGGGCCGGTTCGCCTACTTCTGGATCGACGGCGACGGCGCCGGCCACGTGCAGTCGCTGATCCTCGGCGCGGTGCTGTTCAACGCCGCGATGGTGCTCGCCGCGCTCGGCGTCCTCGGCGACCTGATCAGCGGCCAGCGGATCACGCTCCAGCGGATCTTCGAGCGCGTGCGGCGCGTGGAGCTGGAGCTCGGCGTGCCGCCGTCGCACTACGAGCCGGGCGCCCCCGGCGGCAAGCAGGAGCCGACCACCGGCGCCCACGCCGGCGGGCACGGGACGACCGAGGAGCGCGAGGCGGTCAAGCTGTGAGCGCGACCGTCACGCGCGACGCCGAGGGCACGGTCACCGGCAACACCTACGACAAGTACGGCTCG
>DATHJG010000569.1:0-3642 GCA_035489875.1 Solirubrobacteraceae bacterium
GGGAGGCGTCAAGCTGACCGTGTTCTCGAACCACTTCGCCTCGAAGTCGGGCAACAACCAGGACTGCCGCGTCGCGCAGGCGGAGTTCGTGCGCGACCGGGCCGCCGAGATCGAGGCGGCCGGCGGCCAGGCGCTGGTGGCCGGTGACCTGAACGACTTCGAGGACGAGGGCGCGCCGACGGCGCTCGGCCAGACGCTCAACCCGCTCTGGGGGCTAGCGCCGGCGGAGGAGCGCTACTCGTTCCAGTTCAGCGGCCGCCTGCAGACGCTCGATCACATGTTCGTGAGCGACGCGCTGCTCGATCGCGTGGAGCACTTCACGTACGCGCACTTCGACAACGACTACTACGAGCGCGAGGACCCGACCGACGGGCACCACGTCTCCGACCACGACCCGCCGGTCGTGACGTTGAAGGTCGGCTCGCCGCCGCCTCCGCCGCCGGTCAACCTGCTGGCGCCGGCGATCGTCGGCCGCCCGTCCGTGAACAAGGACGTCGCCGGCTTCCCGGGGCTCTGGCGGGTCGAGCGCGGCGCGCTGGGGCTGACGTACCAGTGGCTGCGCTGCACGTCGACCGCGATCGCCTCGTGCACGCCGATCCCGAGCGCGACGGGACTGCTGTACCGCGTGCAGAAGGCCGACCGCAAGAACTACCTGCGGTTCGAGGTCACGGCCACCGGCGACGGCGGGACGACCGTCGCGCGCTCGTCACCCGAGCAGGTCAAGTAGGGAAGCGCGCAGCACGCCCCCGCTAGGGGTCCGTCCAAGAACAGTCGGTGCGGCCGTCGTCCGGTCGTGCCGGCTGCTTGGACGGGCCCCTAGACCCCGGGCGGGGGCGTGCTGCTGCCGCCGGCGTGGCCGGCGGTCGTGGCGACGCCGACCGAGGGAACGGCGTCGCCCAGCAGCTGCTGGACCTCGGCGGCGGGATCGGGCGTGTGCGCGTCGCGCGGCGGGAACTCGCGGCGGACGGTGAGCAGGCGCTCGGCGCCGAAGCGCAGGAACGACACGACGAAGCAGGACAGCTCGACGCCATGGCGGCGCGCCAGCCAGTCGACCGTGGTGACCGTCTCGGCGTCGAAGCCGCCGCCGATGAGCACGACCTGCGGGGAGTCGCCCGGCACGGCGGCCGAGAGCGAGTCATGGACAGCGGAGAGCGCGGCGGCATCCCAGCTCGCCACCTGCGCGGCGGCGGCCAGCGCGGGGCCGACCTCGTCGAGCTCCACGGCGCCCGTCACCTGGACGACGACGGTGCGGCCCGCCTGCTCGTCGAAGGCGAGGATGTCGAGGCCCGGGACAGGCCCGGCGGCCACGAAGCGGAGGCTCGGATGCCCCAGCTCCGCGGAGAACGCGTCCCAGGAGCCGGTGAGCAGCGCGAGCAGCTCGGCACGGTCGGGGTTGCCCTCCGTGACGAGCCCGCCGGCCTGCGGGGCCACCAGGGTGTTGGACGTCTCGTCGATACGCAGCACAGCTCAATCCTCCAGTCGCGGCACGATTGCGGTCGTTATCGGCGCGACGCTGGAGGAGCTGAAGTGCCGATTGTCACATCTCCATCAGCGCGCTCTCGCCGGCCGCGATCCGGCCCGCGTGCACCACGCGCGCGTTGATGCCGAACAGCGTCCGGTGCCGCGCGTCGAGCACGCGGAGCAGCTCGGGCCACTTCACCTGCGTGTCGGGATCGCGCGTCGGGATCGCGCAGCGCACGCACGGATGCAGCAGGCGCAGCACGACGCCGCCGGAGAAGCGCACCGTCCCGCCCTCCCAGTCCTCCTCGGCCCATGCGGGCGCATCCAGCTCGAGGTGCAGGTTGGGGCGGAAGCGGCGCAGGTCGAGCGCCGTCCCCAGCTCCCCGGCGAGCGCCGCGCGCGTCGCCTCGACCGTGATCAGCAGGGTGCGCTCGAGGTCCTGGATGCCGTCGACGTCGCGGCGCAGCCGCACCGGGCGGCCGAGGTCCTCGGCCAGCGCCGTGCGCAGGCGCGGGTCGTCCCAGCGGTAGACGTGCTCGCCGCCGGGTGCGGCGACGAGCGCGTACGGCGGGTGCTCCGGGTCGAGGCCGGCGTCGGGCGCGAACGGGTAGCTCGCGTGCCAGGCGAGCAGGCGCGGCGCCTCGCGCGCGGTCAGCGGCTTCCACTCGCCCCTGTGCTCGTACAGCACGGCGTGGGTGCGGTCGCCGCCGGCGCCGCGCGCGTCGACGCGCGTGGACCGCACCCGCTCGCCCGCCATCGACTTCACGGGCCAGCGCCAGACCTGGAGCACGCGTCCGTCGAACATGGCGAAACCATAGGGCGGCTGGATGCCGGGGCAGCGCCAGTGGGCCTTCTCGCAACGTTCCATCCGAAATCGGCGGCCGCCGATCTCCGCCAGGCTGCGCACTGTCTCGGCCTGCGGCCTCGCCACCGGCTTCGCCTCGCGACCCTTGAAATACCAGAGGTATTCCTGCGGGTCTGCGTCCTTGCCTGGCGGCGCCGGCGACCGGTCTTTCGGGCGCAACATCACGAGAAGACCCACTAGCCTCTCCGGCCGATGGACCTCGCCGAGCTGATCCGCTCCCGCCGCACGCACAAGGCGTACTCGCCGGCGCCGGTGGATCGGGCGACGCTCGACGAGCTGTTCGAGCTCGCGCGCTGGGCGCCGAACCACAACCTGACCAACCCGTGGCGGTTCCGCGTGCTCGGGCCGCAGTCGCTCGAGCGGCTCAAGGCGGCGGCCGGCCCGGAGGCGGCGGCCAAGCTCCAGCGCGCGCCGACGCTGGTCGCGGCCTCGGTCGTGCAGACCGGCGACCCGATCGCCGACGCGGAGGACCGCGACGCCGCCGCGTGCGCGTGCTACATCGTCCTGCTCGCCGCCCACGAGCGCGGCCTCGGCGGCTACTGGCGCACGCCGGAGGTGCTGCGCACGTCGGAGGGGCGCGCCGCCTGCGGCATCGCCGACGACGAGGCGGTGCTCGGCCTCCTCCACCTCGGCGAGGCCCGCGGCGAGAAGCCCGCGCCCGAGCGCGCGCCGCTCGAAGCGGTCGTCGCGCACTTGTCCTGATGCTCACACGCGACGACGCCCTCGCTGCGCTGGCCGACGAGCCGTTCGACGTGCTGGTCATCGGCGGCGGGATCACCGGCGCCGGGGTCGCGCTCGACGCCGCGAGCCGCGGGTACTCGGTCGCGCTGGTGGAGAAGGGCGACTACGCGCGCGGGACGTCCTCGCGTTCGAGCAAGCTCGTCCACGGCGGCCTGCGCTACCTGCAGAACTTCGACCTCGGCCTGGTCCGCGAGGCGCTGCTGGAGCGCCAGTTGCTCGCCGCGCTGGCGCCGCACCTCGTGCGGCCGCTCCCGCTGATCGTCCCCGCGTTCGACGGGGCGCGCCCGGACCGGCTCGTCGGGCTCGGGCTGAACATGTACGACGTCATGGCGGTGGACCGGATCCGCGGTCGCCGGCGGCGCGATGCGAATCTGGACGGGCGCGAGGACTGGAGCCCGGCTCGCCACCGCGTGCTCGACGGGAGCGAGGTCGTCGAGCTGGTGCCGGCGCTCGCGGGGCGCAACCCGTCGGGCGGCTACCTCTTCTACGACTGCCAGACCGACGACGTCCGGCTCGTGCTGACGGTCCTCCAGGAGGCGGAGCGCTTCGGGGCGGTCGTGGCGAACCGCATCGAG
>DATHJG010000570.1:0-2961 GCA_035489875.1 Solirubrobacteraceae bacterium
CGTAGCCCTCGATGTTCGTCTGGCGCTGGCGGGCGACGCCCAGCGCGCCCGGCGGCACGTCGTCGGTGATGACCGAGCCGGCGGCCGTGTACGCGTCGTCGCCCACGGTGACGGGGGCGACGAGCGACGTGTCGACGGAGAGGCGGACGCGGTCGCCGATCGTCGTGCGGTGCTTGCGGCGGCCGTCGTAGTTCGCGGTGATCGTGCCGGCGCCGAGGTTGGATCCCTCGCCGACGTCGGCGTCGCCGACGTAGGACAGGTGCGGGACCTTCGAGCCGGCGCCGATCGTGGAGTTCTTGATCTCGACGAACGCGCCGGCCTTGGCGTTCTCGCCGAGGACGGCGTCCGGGCGCAGGTAGGCGAACGGGCCGATCGTGACGCCGTCGGCGGCGGTGGCACGGTCCAGGTGCGACTGCAGGACCGTGACGCCGTCGGCCAGGTCGGAGTCGAGGATCGTGGTGAGCGGCCCGATGCGGCAGCGCTCGCCGATGCGGGTCGCGCCGCGAAGGAACGTCGAGGGCTCGATCGTCGTGTCCCGGCCGATCGTCACGGTCGCGTCGATCAGCGTGCTCGCGGGGTCGACGATCGTGACGCCGGCGCGCTGGTGCCCGCGGTGGATCCGGTCCTGGATGGCGCGCGTCACGACGGCGAGCTCGACACGGTCGTTCACCCCCACCGGGAGGTTCGGGTGGGCGAGCGCATGCGCCTGCACGAGCTGCCCGCCCGCGACGAGGAACGGCAGCGCGTCCGGCAGGTACAGCTCACCCTGCGCGTTGTCGCTCCGGAGCGACCCCAGCGCGTCGAGGAGCGCGCGGCCGCCGAACAGGTAGAGGCCGGCGTTGACCTCGCGGATCGCCAGCTCCTCCTCCGTCGCGTCGCCGGCGGCCTTGGACTCGGCGATCCGCTCAACGGCGCCGTCGGAGCCTCGAATAACCCGTCCGAGGCCGGTCGGGTCGCTCAGCTCGACGCTCCCGAGCGTGAGCGCGGCGCCCGCGGCCTCGTGCGCCGCGACCTGCGCCGCGACCGCCTCGCCGGTGAGCAGCGCCATGTCGCCGTTGACGACGAGCACGGGCGCGTCCGGATCGAGCAGCGGCGCTGCCGCCGCGACGGCGTCCCCGGTCCCCCGCGGCTCGTGCTGGATCGCGACCTCGACGTCCGCTGGCAGGTAGTCGCGCAGCATCCGCTTGGGGTTGTCGACCACGATCACCCGCTCCGCCCCGGCGGCGCGGGCGGCGAGCAGCGGCCAGAGGATCATCGGGCGCCCGCAGATCGGGTGCAGGACCTTGGGCAGCGCGGAGCGCATCCTGGTCCCTTCACCCGCGGCGAGGATGACCACGGTCGGGGCGGGCATGGGTCGGCATCGTAGTATCGCCGTGCACGACGCCACCGTTCGGGGGTGGTGTAATCGGTAGCACGCCGGGTTTTGGTCCCGGAAGACATTGGGTTCGACTCCCTGCCCCCGAGTTCCGTCAGGCGCTGGTGCGGACGACGCGGCACCACCCGTGCGCCGCGACCGCTCGAGATTCTCGCGCGGATGGGGATCGCCCGCTACGCTGCGGCGCCGAATGCGCATCCGAATCGCCGCCGCCACCGTCGCCGCCCTCCTCTTCCCCGCGACGGAGGCGCTCGCGGGCGACCCCGTCATGCCGCTCGGGGAGGTGCACGCCGGATTGCAGTGCACCGGCTACTCCGTCGTGCGCGGCACCGACGTCGCGGCGTTCGGCGTCGAGGTCGTCGACGTGGTGGACGACCGGGCTGGGAGCGGGCCGCGGATCCTGATCAAGGTGTCCGGGCCGGCGGTCGACGAGACCGGGATCGGACCCGGGTTCTCGGGCTCGCCGATCTACTGCCCCGACGCGCAGGGCGTCGCGCGCAACATCGGCGCGATCTCCGAGTCGGTCGGCGACTACGGCGGGAAGGTCGCGCTGGCCACGCCGATCGAGGCGATCCTCGGCAACCCGGTCGACGCGCCGCGCGCCAAGGCCGCGAGCGCGACGGCGGCGGGCGCCGCCAGGCCGCTCGCCGCGCCGCTCACGATCACCGGGCTCAACACCCGCTTCGGCAACGCGCTGCAGAAGGAGGCCGCGAAGCGCGGACGCGCCGTGCTCGCGGCGCCGGCCGGGCCGCTCGGCTCGTTCCCGGTGCAGCAGCTCAAGCCGGGATCGGCGTTCGGGGTCGGCTACGCGTCCGGCGACATCGCCGCCAGCGCGATCGGCACCGTCACCTACGTCGACGGCGATCGCGTGTGGGGCTTCGGGCACCCGCTCGACGGCGTCGGCGCGCGCTCGCTGCTCCTGCAGGACGCGTACGTGTTCCGCGTGATCAACAACCCGCTCTCGATCGGCGACTTCTCGGGCACGTACAAGTACGCGGCGGCCGGCCACGACATCGGCACGCTGAGCAACGACGCGCTCGCGGCGGTCGTCGGCCGCGTCGGCGCGCTGCCGGCCACGGTGCCGGTGAAGGTGTTCGCGACCGATCTCGACACCGGAGCCAAGCGCTCGGAGGTCACGAACGTCGCGGACGAGAGCGGCGTCGACCAGCCGACCGGCGGCTCGCTGCTGTCCTTCCTCGCACCGATCGCGGTGACCCAGGCGGCCGGCACGGTGCTGGGCGGGTCGCCGGCGCGGCTCTCCGGCCGCGCCTGCTTCGCGATCACGCTGAAGGAGCGCAAGCAGCCGGTCCGCTTCTGCAACCGCTACGTCTCCGACGTGCCGGACCTGTCGGGGTCGGGGAACGTCGTCGCCGCCGCCGCGAGCTCGGACCTGCTCCAGGCGCTCGGGCTCATCGACGGCTACAAGGCGTCCGAGTTGCACGTGACGGGCGTCGAGGTCAACGTGAAGATCAGCCGCGGACAGGATCAGGCCTACCTCCGCAGCGTGCGGCTGCCGCGGCGCGGAAAGGCCGGGCACAGCGTCACCGCCACGCTCGCGTTGCGCCACGTGCGCGGGCGGCTCGAGT
>DATHJG010000571.1:0-2109 GCA_035489875.1 Solirubrobacteraceae bacterium
CCGGCCCAGGACGAGACCAACACGAGCGGCACCTGGGCCCACCTCAACGGGGGTTTCCTCATCGGCTACGAGTACACCCGCTGGTGGCGGGAGAACCGAGCTCTGCGGACCGCGGTCGTGATCGGTGACTGGAGCTGGCTGCTCGAGTTCGCCGGCACCGAGCTGATCGTCCAGCGCCAGGGGGTGACCGGCGAGATCGGCTATGAGCTGTTGATGCGCACCGACACCGGTCGCGCCCACGAACTGCTCGACGCTGTCACGCTCATCGCCGGCCAACTCGCCGTCTCCCTCGACAACGCCCAGCTGTACGCCGAGTTTCGCCGGATCGCCGACGAGCAGGCGGCTTTGCGGCGGGTGGCGACGCTAGTGGCTCGCGGGGTGGGGCCGGATCTCGTGTTCGCCGCGGTGGCCGAGGAGGTCGGCGCGCTCTTCGGCGCCGACGCCGCGGTGATCGTGCGGTTCGAGCCGGACGGGGAGGCGACCGTGATGGGAGGCTACGGGTTCGAGCACTCCCAACTGGGTTCGCGCGGCACGCCCGACCCCCGCTTGGCCATGGCGTCGGTCCAGGCGACCGGCCGCGCGGCTCGCCGCGACGTGGACGCCCCGACGTCGGCGAGCCTGCCCGAGGCCACCCTGACGGGCGTCCGCTGTGCGGTCGCTAGCCCGATCGTGGTCGAGGGTTGGCTCTGGGGCGCAATGGCCGTCGGGTCGCGGCGCGACCGGCTGCCCCAGGACACCGAGCAGCGGCTGGCCGACTTCACCGAGCTCGTCGCGACCGCCATCGCCAACGCTGAAAGTCGGGCCGAGCTCTCCACGTCGCGCGCGCGGATCGTCGCCGCCGCCGACCAGACGCGCCGGCGGATCGAACGGGACCTGCACGACGGCGCCCAACAGCGGCTGGTCTCGCTCGCGCTGCAGCTGCGCAATGCGCGGGCGGCGGTGCCGCCCGAGCTCGACGCGCTCGCCGCCGAGCTCGACGAGCTCGCCGCCGAGGCGACCGGCGCGCTGGACGAGCTGCGCGAGATCGCGCGTGGCATCCACCCGGCCGTCCTGGCCAAGGGCGGCCTCCGCGCGGCGCTGCGCACGCTGGCCCGCCGCGCGCCGATCCCCGTCCACCTGGACGTGCGCGCGGAGGGACGGCTGCCCGAGCATGTCGAGGTCAGCGCGTACTACGTCGTCGCCGAGGCGCTGACCAACGCGGCCAAGCACGCGCGCGCCTCGGCCGTCGCAGTCGAGGTCGACGCCGCGGACGCTTTCCTGCGCGTCGCGGTCCGCGACGACGGCGCCGGCGGCGCCGACTTCACCCGCGGCACCGGCCTGGTCGGCCTCAAGGACCGCGTTGAGGCGCTCGGCGGCCGAATCTCTCTCGACAGCCCGCGCGGCGCGGGGACCAGCCTGCGCGTGGAGCTCCCGCTCACCGCGACGAACGGCGGCGTCACCTCCCGCCGATAGGGAGGGCCGTCGTGTCAAGTGGGCAGGCGGTATTGGCCCGCGATGTACTCATCGTGGCCGGTCAGGAGAGTCGGGGTCAGCGAGTGCGGTAGCGAATATGCTGTCGTGGGGTCGACGCGCGGTCAGATTGAGATGCGAGGGTTGGTTACCTGACCGGGTTCGTCGGGAGCGATCCGCGTCTCTAGGATCGAGCGTCACCGAACGCGATTTCGGAGCCCACCCCACCGTGCATCTCAGCACCGGCTGACCAGGCCTGGCGGTAGGCGTGCCGAGGGTAGGGAAACCGCCGCACGGTTCGACGGACCGCACACTTGCTGGACCTGATCGGATCCCACACCGCTGAGCTGGTCGTGCTCTGGCGTGCCCCCGTGCCCGATCCGACACCTCCCCTCGAGTAGCCACCGCGGCACGTGGCCCCGCCGTGGGTCGAAACATGCCAACGGCTCAACCCCGCCGACAACGACAACCCTTGCCGAAGCAAGAGCTCGAGCTAGCCGGCCGGCTCGCCACAGACCTAGCTGGCGGAGTGTGGGCGCGACCACCGCTGGGTCGTATACGGTGCCGCGCCCCGTGCCTCCCACCATCCCGCGCGGGGCGAGCGGTCTACTCACATCAACGACACAGGCGCCGGGCGGTGTGACCCCACGTTCGTCGCCC
>DATHJG010000572.1:0-2830 GCA_035489875.1 Solirubrobacteraceae bacterium
GACGAGCAGGCCGCGCTGGCCGAGCGCTGGGGGACGGCCTCGGGCATCGGGGCGGCCGAGCGCGTGAGGGCGCTCGCCGGGGACGCCGGCGGGCTGATCGCGGGGCTCGAGCGGGGCCGAGGCGCTCCTCGCCGGCTCACCCGCGCGGCTCGATCACGCGCGGACCTTCGTCGACCTCGGCGCCGCGCTCGCGAAGGCCGGCCGCGGGGCCGAGGCGCGCGACGTCCTGAGCCAGGGGGTCGAAGGCCGCCGCCGCGTGTGGCGCCACCGCGCTCCAGCGCCGGGCCCACGAGCAGCTGGTGGCGGCCGGCGGCCGCCCGCAGCGGCAGCGCTTCAGCGGCGTCGACTCGCTGACATCCAGCGAGCGCGGGGTCGCCGAGATGGCGATGTCGGGGCTGACGAACTCCGAGATCGCCCAGGCGCGCTTCGTCACCCGGTCCACGGTGGAGAGGCACCTGAGCCACGCCTGAGGGAAGCTCGGCATCGACTCGCGCGAGGAGCTGTCGACGGCGCTGTCGCGGCCGCACCCGCCAGGCTGGGCACGCGATTGTCACATCGCGCGAGCCGCCGCCACGAGCTGCTCAGCGGAACGCAGCGCGCGCTTGCGCTCCTCAGCGGTGACCGACCGGTGCGTATAGCCGGCCTTGGTCTTCACGCCCAGCAGTTGGCTGAGCCGCTTGGCGAGCTCCTTGCCGTCCGGCTGTCTGACCTTTCCCAACAGCTTGGCTGCCTCGGTGTGGCTGTCGCTGCCAATGGCAAACTGCCCGAGCGCCTTGCAGCAGATGACGTCGGCCGCCGCGATCCCGGCGTGGACTAGCAGGGTTACGACGGCGTCGCTTACCTCCGCCTCCTCGTCGGCGAGGTCGCCGATGTTCTCGGCTGCCTCAAGGAACTGGTTGGCCTTCCTGAGCCGGCCGGCGGCGACTGCGTCGTCGCCTGTGCGTGTCATCGGCTCACGCGCTTGCGCAGCGCCCGCAGCGACCCGCCGATCTCGATGCCATGGTCAAGAATGTCCTGAATCACCCGCTCGTCAGCGGCTCGGTCGGGGAGGTCGTCCTCGGTGAGCTCGAGCGGCCGTGTGTCGTTGCCTGTCCACCGCGTGGCAGCGTCGGTGAGTCCGGCGATCTGCGCTTCCCACGCATCCTCGTTGACAGAGGAGGGGCGGACCAGGAAGATGTCGAGGTCGCTGTCAGGTCGGGCTTCCCCGCGCGCCACGGAGCCGAAGACAGCAGCGGCCACCGGCTTGATCGCCCAGCCGTTGATCTCGCTGCGCAGACGGTCAATGAGTTGAGCCCGGAGGCTCATGAGACCTTCGATCCATGGGGCTGCCAGGTGCTCGCGGTTGAAGCGGTAGAGCGTGGCCTGGCCAGCTTTGCGGCTCTGCACGATGCCTTGGGCAACTAGGCGGTTCAGGGCACGCCGCACGCCTTCCTCGGAGCTATGCGCGATGAGCTGGTGAACTTGGCGCCCGCTGAACTCGGCGTCAGCGCCAGTCAGAATGCGGAGCGCGTCGCCCTCTAGAGACGGCCCAGAACCCCACAGTGGGTGGCGAAAGTCCATGGGTGGGAGTTTACCGGACATACCAACTCACAGTTGGGATATGCCAACTATGAGTTGGATAGAAGGACGGCCGGGACAGGAGAAGAATCATCCCCGCAGGGTGCAGGCCCGAAGGGCCGAGCTTGGGCTCAAGCACTGGTGTCCGGGCGATGGAGCTAGGGGGACTCGAACCCCCGACGCTCCTGGGTGCGATGCAAGGACATTAGGTCGCCGAGGACGCCGATCGTCAGGGAAGGCTGTTCTGTAGCGGATTGATGAGGCACGGCCGGTGACCGTGAAGGTCGCTCGATGTTCCCCGGGATGTTCCCTCTCCGTTCCCCGGGGTGCCTGGGTCTGGCCGGCCGCTTTGTGCTGCTGACGCGCGTGCGGCGTTGCCTCGGTCGACTGAGCGCCGCCTCGGCGAGCACCGGGCGCGCACCTCGTCGATCACGACCAGCAGCTGCGCGACGATCTCTTGTTGTCATCGCCCGCGGTAGCGCGCGCAGGAGTCGGGCGTCTCGTGCAGCGAAACTCCGACGAGCTCGGGCAGCGCGCCGGTCAGCGCGTCGTAGATCCAGCGGCCGATCAGCTCCGCGGTGGGGTTCTCGAGGCCTGGGACCTCGTTGAGCAGGCGGTGGTCGAGCCGCGCGCGGATGGTCTCTGCCTCTGCCATGACGCGGTCGAAGTCGACGACCCAGCCGTTGACGGTCACCAACGGCGGATCGGGCAAGCTGCGGATCGGCAATCTTCGCCGCACCGACGAGGACGGCGAGTCGGTCCACGACTTCCTCGTCAGCCTCGACGCGTGCACCGACGACGTGCTCCTGCCGGGCGCTTCGTGCAAGATCGGCGTGCGGTTCTCGCCCGCGCGGGAGAACACCACGTCGAACGCGAAGCTCGTCGTCAAGTCGAACACCGCGAGCGGTGAGCTCCTGGTGCCGTTGTCGGGCACCAGCAGCACCCTTCCCGCCGGTCCTCCCGGGGAGGACGGCGACGACGGCGCGAAGGGTGACAACGGCGACAGCGGCCAGAAGGGCGACCCGGGCGCGGCCGGCAAGGACGGCGCCGGAGGCCCGCTCGGCCCGCTGGGTCCGGTCGGCCCGCTCGGGCCGCAGGGTCCACGGGGTCCGAAGGGCGACCCCGGAGCGGCGGGCAAGGACGGCACGTTCTCGCTGACCGCGACCCGCTCGGCTGCGACGAAGGTCCGTCGCGGCCGTTCGGTGACGGTGTCATTCCGCGTGCGCAATGCCACGACCGCGACGTTCCCAGGCTCGACGCTGACCGCATCGAC
>DATHJG010000573.1:0-2096 GCA_035489875.1 Solirubrobacteraceae bacterium
CGGCATCGCGATCGCGGCGTCCTCGGCGAGCATCGCGGCCACCGCGTCGACGTCGCCGCGCTCCCACGCGTCCACGTAGCGCTCGACCAGCTCGCGGATCCCGTCGTCGCCGAGCGACCGGAGCGTGGCCTGCTGGCTGCGGTCGGGGAGATGCTCGTCGACCGTCTTGCGGGCGCGCTGCAGCGCGCTGTTGACCGACGCCGTCGTCGTGTCCAGCGTCTCCGCGACCTCGCGGGCGGAGAAGCCGAGGACCTCGCGCAGGATCAGCACCGCGCGCTGGCGCGCCGGCAGATGCTGGAGCGCCGCGATGAACGCCAGCTCCACGCTCTCGCGCTGCTCGTAGCGCGCGTCGGGCGCGGCGAACCCGTCGGCGAGGCTCACCCGCTCGTCGGGATAGGGCTCGACCCACACGGACTCGACGAGCGGCTCGCCCGGACCGTCGTGGGGATCGCCGGCCGGCCCGTAGTCGAGCGGCAGCACGCGCTTCGGCCGCCGCGCCACGACGTCGAGGCACGTGTTCGTCGCGATCCGGTACAGCCATGCGCGCAGGGAGCTGCGGCCCTCGAACCGGGCGAGCGCACGCCAGGCGCGGAGGAACGCATCCTGGAGCGCGTCCTCGGCGTCGTGCACCGAGCCGAGCATCCGGTAGCAGTGCGCGTGCAGCTCGCCGCGGTAGGTCTCGACGAGCCGGCGGTACGCGTGCTCGTCGCCAGCGCGTGCCGCGTCGAACAGCGCGCGCTCGGCCAGGCTCCCGCCGGCGCCCACGGCGCTAGTGGTCCTTCTCGTAACGTTGCACCCGAAAGACCGGCCGCTGGCGGCGGCTGGCAAGGACGCAGGGAGGGTGCAATAGCGGAGCTATTGCCCCGACCGAGGACGTCGCCAGGCGGCGATCAGCGGTCGCCGATTTCGGGTGGGATGTTGCGAGAAGGGCCACCTACCCGGGCTTCGCCGTCATCGCCCAGATCGCGACCGCGTAGGCGACGATCAGCACGGCGGCGAGGACGAAGACCGCACGCCCCATGCCGCCCGGGCCGGCCGCGCCGCGGCGCGTCGCGCGCCAGGCCACGACGGCCGCGATGACGGTGAGGACCAGGCCGCCGTCCGAGATGCTGTAGCCGAGGCTGATCCAGTCGACGTCGTCCGGCACGTCCTCCTTCGACGCGATCCACTCGGCGCCGAGGCGCATGACGATGAACGAGGGCAGCACGCCGAGCAGCAGTGTCCGGAACGCGAGGCCGGTGAGCACGTCCGCGCCGTCGCCGCGCCGGAGCGCGGCGCCCATGGTCGCGACGACGACGACGAGCGCGCCGACGAGCAGCATCGCGCCCGCCACGTGCACGAACAGCGGCAGGTCCCAGGCGTCAGGCCGGAGCGTGGCGACCATCACACCCCCGGCTTGAAGATCATGTCGAGCAGCAGCGCGACCGTCGCCAGCGACATCACCAGGAGCAGCACGCGCGCGCTGTCGATGCGCTGCACCGACTCGCCCTCCCGCACGCCGGCCCCGAGCCGACCGCCCGCCGCGGACGCGACGAGCCAGAGCACGACGGCGGCGATGATCCAGCCGTCCCACAGCTCGTAGCCGTCGACCTCGAGCGCGAGCCACACGCCGAAGACCAGCACGCCGAGCCCCCCGACGTTCCACAGCGCGAGCGCCGGCGGCCCGAGCGCACGCGACGCGGCGTCGCCGCCGCCGCCGAGCAGCAGCACGCCGTAGGCGACGAGGCCGGACACGAGGAGGAAGGCCGCGAGGATGTGGAGGAAGAGGAGCCACTCGTACAGGCTCATGCGCCGGAACCCTAACGGTCGGCCTGGACGGCACGTCGTGACGGGTAACGCCGCCGTTCCCGCGTTACCGGGCGCGCCCCGAGTAACCCCGTAGCTTCGATGGATGCCACGCCCACCGCTCCTCGCCGCCCTCGTCGCGGCGGTCGCCGTCGCCGGCTGCGGCGGTGACAACGAAGGGACCGGGGGCGGGACGCCCGCGCGGTCCGAGGCCGCCGCCAACGTCACCGAGCAGCTCTTCGCCGGCAGCGCCACGGCCAACCTGCGCAACCCGGACCAGGGGAAGCCGGGCGGGAAGCTCACCGTCCTCT
>DATHJG010000574.1:0-4654 GCA_035489875.1 Solirubrobacteraceae bacterium
GCGCAGCGGGTCGTGACCGGCGCGCACGCCGACGAGGTGCTGGTGCTGCCCCGCGTGCTGCCGGTCCGCGCGACGGCCGGGGGGGGCGAGGGCGTGAGCGCCCACGCGCGCGCCGCGCTCGTCGCCGCCGCCGAGACGGAGATCGACGGCCTGCGCCCGCACCGCGAGGGCACGCCGGCGTCGCGCATCCACTGGCCGACGGTGGCGCGCGGCGCCGGGCTGATGGAGCGCAAGCTGATCTCCGAGGCCGACTCGCGGCCGCTCGTCGTGATCGACCCGCGCGCGCCGGCGTCGCAGGATGCGCTCGACGCGGCGGTGCGCGCGGCCGCCTCGCTCACCGTCCACTTCGCGCGCAAGACGGGCTGCGGGCTGGTGCTGCCCGGCGACCGTCGCGCGGTGACGATCGATCCCGATCTGCTGGCCTGGCCGCAGGCGCACGTGCGGCTGGCGCTGATGGACGATACGACCGGCCCCGCGCTCAGCGCCGCGCAGAATCGGCGCGGGCTCGTCGTGTTCGTCGCCGCGCGCGTCGTCGACCGCCCGCCGCGCGGCCTGGGACGCACGCCGGGCGGCTGCCTGATCGTCGTGCCGGGCGGGATCGCCGGGCGCACCGCGGTGCTCGAGGTCGCCGGCTGCCAGGGCTTCGTCGCCGGGCGGACCGGCAGCGCCGCGGTGATGGCCGCGGTCGGAGGCGCGGCATGATCCGCGCGGCGCACGGGGGAGGAGGGCGGGCCTGACCACGCTCGCCGCACGCCCGCCGGTCCCCGTGCTGCGCGAGGAGGCCGCGGGCGGCCCCGCGCTGCCGCTCGCCCCGGTGCGCGGCGTCGTGCTGGTGGCGTTCGCGACGTTCGCCGGGCTGCACTGGATGTGGCTGATCGAGCCGGCCGCGTCGTGGCGGGCATGGGAGGCGGTCGGGATCGTCGTGCTCGTCGTGCTCGGCCTGCTCGGCGCCGCGCGGCTCCCCGGCGCCCTGCGGCCCGCCGCGGCGACGCTCGTCGCGCTCGCCGCCGTCGCGCTCGCGCTGCTGGCCGGCGGCGTCGCCGACGAGGATCTGCGCCCGGACCGCTGGAGCGAGCTGATGGGCGGCGTCGGCCGCGGCATCGAGTCGCTCCCCGGCGTGCGCGTGCCGTACCGCGGCCTGGACGAGTGGACGCGGACGGTGATCGGCATCGGCGGCACGCTGCTGGCGGCGCTCGCCGCGCTGCTCGCGTTCTGGCCGCGCCGCGGCCGCACCGGCTTCCCGGCCGCCTCCCTGCTCGCGCTCGTGACGCTCTACGTCGTGCCGGCGGTCGTGCTCAGCTTCGAGCTCGAGTTCCTGCGTGGCGCGCTGCTGGCGCTGCTGCTGCTCGCGTTCCTGCGGCTGGAGAAGCTGCGCGTACGCGACGCGCCGGCGGCCGGCGTCGTGGCGGTGATCGCGGCGATCGCGGCGCTGTCCGCCGCCCCGCTGCTCGACGGTCGCCAGCCATGGTGGGACTACGAGAGCTGGGCGCTCCAGACGGCCGGGACGCGCGCGGTGACGTTCAACTGGAACCACGACTACAGCCCGCTCGACTGGCCGCGCGACGGGCGCGAGCTGTTGCGCGTGAAGGCGCGGATCGCGGCCTACTGGAAGGCGAGCGACCTCGACGTGTTCGACGGCCGCACCTGGCGCAACGACCCGCGCCGGGGCGGCGAGCGCCCGAGCTCGCAGCTGCCCGAGGACGCCGAGAACCGCCGGAGCTGGACGCAGCAGATCCAGGTCACGCTGCGCAACCTCCGCACCGACACGTTCGTCACCGCCGGGGTCGCGACCGCGGTCCGCGGCGAGGACGGCTTCCCGATCGGCGGCGGGGTGTTCGGCGCCTCGAGCACGCTCGGGCGCGGCGACTCCTACGAGGCCGAGGTCTACACGCCGCAGCCGACCGAGCGCCAGCTCGCGGCCGCCGGCGTCGACTACCAGGACTGGCTGCGCTCGTACACGACCGTGTTCGTCCCGCTCCACGTCAGCAGCTCCGCGGCCGGCTCCCAGACGATCCCCGAGGCGGTCACCTGGCCCGCGTGGGGGACGCGCGGCGGCGTGCAGCTCGACCAGGTCGGCGACATGAGGGTGCCGGCTGAGCGCCTGCTCGAAGGCAGCGACCTCGCGCGCGTGTGGGGGCTCGCGCGCGAGCTGAAGCAGGGAGCGGCGACGCCGTTCGACTACATCAAGCGCGTCGAGGCCTACCTCGCCGACGGCTTCTCCTACTCCGAGCGCCCGCCCGCGGCGTCCGGGACGCTCGACGGCTTCCTGTTTCAGTCGCAGACCGGCTTCTGCCAGCAGTTCTCCGGCGCCGAGGCGCTCCTGCTGCGGATGGCCGGCATCCCGGCACGCGTCGCGACCGGGTTCACGTCGGGCTCGTTCGACGACAAGGAGAAGGAGTACGTGGTGCGCGACCTCGACGCGCACTCGTGGGTCGAGGCGTGGTTCCCCGGCTACGGCTGGGTCACGCGCGACCCGACGCCGGCCGCGGCGCCGCCGCGGTCGCAGCCCGGCGACGGCGACTCGGTGCAGCCGACCGGCCGCTCGGCGGCCGCGCCCGACCTCGGCGGCGAGCGCCTGAGCGATCTGCAGAGCAACCGCGCCCGCGCGCAGACGGGCGGGACCAGCCCGCTCACGTGGGTGCTGTTCGGAGTGTTCGCCGTGGTCGTGCTCGGCGGCGCGACCGTGCTCCAGCTCCGCCGCCGCAGGCGCATTCCGCCGCCCGCGCTGCGCTCGATGGCGGAGTTCGAGCGCGCCCTGCGGCGCGCGCGCTACGACGGCGCGCCGAGCATGACGCTGGCCGCGATGGAGCGCTCGTTCTCCGGCTGGCCGGGCGCGGCGGGCTACATCCGCGCGCTGCGCGAGCAGCGCTACTCCGGTCGCGCGGCGACGCCGACGCCCGAGCAGCGGCGCGGCCTGCGCGCTGCGCTCGCCCGCGACGCGGGCACGCTGCGCGCCTGGTGGGCGCTGCCGCCGCGCAGCGGGATCTGACCGTGCTTACACTGGTTCGGCATGGAGGACGTCTATGAGCTGTTCACGCGCGGGACGGCCCTGCTCGAGTCCGGCGAGTTCCACCAGGCGACGGTGCCGCTCGGCAAGGCGGCCAGGCTGGAGCCGGAGAAGACGTCGATCCGCGAGGCGCTCGGCCGCGCGTACTTCCGCTCCGGCCGCTACGAGCAGGCCGCGGTCGAGTTCCAGGCCGTCGTCGAGCGCGCGCCGACGAACGACTACGCGCTGTTCTGCCTCGGCCGCGCGCTGATGGAGTGCGGCCGTCCGGCCGACGCGCGCAAGCCGCTCGTGCTGGCCGCCAACCTGCGCCCCGACCGGCGCGACTACCGGATCTACCGCGACCGCGCGCGCGCCGCCACGGCGTGACTGGGGGCGCCCCCGGTGCTAGGGTGTCATGACAGCTTTCGCGGCCCCGGTGGCCGTGCCTTGAAAGCGGGCGCTCGCCCGCTTTTTTGTTGGAGAGAGAAGACCATGAGCGCGATACAGGCCGACATCGAGGCCCGGCTGGCGGAGACGGAGCCGGAGGTGGAGGTGCTGCTCGCGGAGGTCGTGGGCGGCAAGGTCGTGCGCGTGTTCATCGACCACCCGAAGGGCGTGTCGCTGGAGCTCTGCGAGCGGGTCACCAAGGCGCTCCCGGAGGTCCGCGAGCGGTACGGGCTGGAGGTCTCCTCGCCAGGGCCCGAGCGCCCGCTGTCCAAGCCCGACCACTTCCGCCGCTACCTCGGCCGGCGCGCGCGCGTCCGCACGCGCGGCCGTCAGGACGGCCACGGCAGCTTCACCGGTGAGCTGCTTGGCGTCACCGACGACGCGGTCACCGTCGCAGCCGACACCGGCGTCGTGTCCATCGCGTACGCCGACATCCAAAGATCGAACCTCGTGGGGGACTAGAGCGATGTCACAAGAGATCGTCGAAGCCGTCCGCGCCCTCGCCCGGGAGAAGGGCATCTCCGAGGAGAAGCTCATCACCGCCCTCGAGGACGCGCTTCTCTCGGCATACAAGAAGCAGCCCGGCGCCGTGCGCTACGCGCGCGTGCACCTCGATCCCGACCTGGGCGAGTACCGCGTGGAGGAGCTGATCCTGCCCGAGGAGCTCGAGGACCAGCTGCTCGACGAGGCCGAGGAGCAGGCGACCGGCGAGCTCGAGCGACGCGTCGATCCCGAGACCGGCGAGGTCATCATCCCCGAGGCCCCGGAGATCGCTCCTTCGCGCCTGGCCGAGTTCGAGGACCAGATCGAGAAGCGCGACGTCACGCCGGACGACTTCGGCCGCATCGCCGCCCAGACCGCCAAGCAGGTCATCCTGCAGCGGATCCGCGAGGCCGAGCGCGACATGATGTTCGAGGAGTACCAGGACCGGGTCGGCGAGCTGATCACCGGCATCGTCCAGCAGTCCGACTCCCGCTACACGCTCGTGCAGCTGCGCGAGCGGGTGGAGGCGCTGCTGCCGAAGTCCGAGCAGGTCGACGGCGAGCGCTACGACCACTCGCAGCGCGTCAAGGCGGTCATCAAGGAGGTCTCCTCCTCGACGCGCGGGCCGAGCATCATCGTGTCGCGCCGCGACCCGGAGCTGATCAAGAAGCTGTTCGAGCTCGAGGTGCCCGAGATCGCCGACGGCCTGGTGGAGATCACCAACGTCGCGCGCGAGCC
>DATHJG010000575.1:0-6883 GCA_035489875.1 Solirubrobacteraceae bacterium
CCTGTGCGTGATGGGGATCCAGGTTGACGACGACGACGATCGCGTTGCCGGCGTATTGCTTGACGTAGGCCATCAGCTGCTCGTTCTGCGTGTCGAGCCAGGCGACGTCGGAGAGGTGCTGGAGCGCCGGGTTCCGGCGCCGGATCTCGTTGATGCGGCCGATGAACGGCAGCATCGGTCCGTCGAGCTTGCGCTGCTTGATCTCGTACTTCTCCGAGTCGAGATACTCCTCCGACCCCTCGCGCAGCGGCGTGTTCTCGTAGCGCTCGTAGCCGGAGTAGATGCCGTAGCTGGGGCTCAGCGTGGCAGCGAGCACAAGCCGTGTGTAGAACGCGGCCGGGCCGCCGTGGACGAGGTAGGCATGGAGGATGTCGGGGGTGTTGGTGAAGAAATTGGGGCGGAAGTAGTCCTTCTCCGGCCCCCACGCCAGCTCGTCGACGTACTCGGTCAGCTCGTGGCGGCTGTTCTTCCAGGTGAAGTACGTGTAGCCCTGGGTGAACCCGATCTTGGCGAGCTGGCGCATCATCGCGCGCTTGGTGAATGCCTCGGCGAGGAAGATCACGTCCCGGTCGACCTGGTGGACCTCGGCGATGAGCCACTGCCAGAACGGGAGCGGCTTGGTATGCGGATTGTCGACGCGGAAGACCTTCACGCCGCGCTCGACCCAGAAGACGAAGATGCGCCGCCACTCCTCCCAGAGGCCGCGCCAGTCCTCGCACTCCCAGTTGACGTTGTAGATGTCCTGATAGCGCTTCGGGGGGTTCTCGGCGTACTTGAGCGTGCCGTCGGGACGGCGATGGAACCAGTCCGGGTGCTCCGTCAGCCACGGGTGGTCGGCCGAGGCGTTGATCGCGAAGTCCAGGCACACGTCCATCCCGTGCTCGGCGGCGGCGGCGCAAAGCGCGCGCACGTCGTCGACCGTCCCGAGCTCGGGGTGCACGGCGTCGTGCCCGCCCTCGGCCGCGCCGACGGCGTACGGCGAGCCAGGATCGTCCGGCCCGGCGACCAGCGCGTTGTTGCGGCCCTTGCGGTTCGTGCGGCCGATCGGGTGGATCGGCGTCAAGTAGAGGACGTCGAATCCCAGCTCGGCCAGCCGCGGAAGCTGGCGCTGCACGCCGGCCAGCCCGCCCCAGGAGCGGGGGAACAGCTCGTACCAGGAGCCGAAGCGCGCGCGGACGCGGTCGACCCCCAGTGTCAGCGGCGGCTCCAGGCGGGTGAGGCCGTGGCGCTCGGCGTTCCGCTCGACCGCGGCGTACAGCTCCAGCCCGAGCGCGGCGTCGTGCTTCGCCGCCTCGAGGACGTCCTCGTCGGCGAGCACGCGGAGGGCGTGCTCGATCAGCTTGCGATCGGCGCCGTCGGCGCGTTCCGCGACCGCCTCGAGGATCACGACGCCCTCGCTCAGCTCGCTCGCGAGGTCGTGCTGGCCGGCCTCGAGCTTGCGCCGCAGCTCGTCGCGCCACGTGGCGAAGACGTCGGTCCACGCCTCGATCGAGTACTCCCAGCGGCCCGGCCGGTCGACGACGAACGAGCCGCCCCAGCGGACGCCGTTGATCTGCGCGTCGAGCGCGTGCAGCTCGGCCTCGTGCCACGTCCGCCCGCCGTCGTCGCGGTACACGGCGACGGCGCGCAGCTTGTCGTGGCCGTCGCGGAACACGTCGGCGGAGACCTCGACGAGATCGCCGACCGTGCGCTTCGCGGGGTAGCGCCCGGCGTCCACCACCGGCTCCGGGTACTGGATCTGGATGCGGGGCGGCGGCGAGGTCGTCGGCATCTCGGCCGGGAGTATCCCCACGTCACGTCGCCGAAACGCAATCGCACGCCCACGCCGCGGCGCGCGACGGTCCGCTCGTAAGCTGCCCGCGCGTGGACCTCCCGCGCTCATCCGGCGTCCAGCTCCACCCCACGTCGCTGCCCGCCGGGCGCCTCGGCCGGGAGGCGTACGCGTGGGTCGACTGGCTCGCCGGCGCCGGGCAGTCGTGGTGGCAGATGCTGCCGCTCGGCCCGCCGGACCGCTACGGCTCGCCCTACAAGGCGCGCTCGGCGTTCGCCGCCTGGCCGGGGCTGCTCGCCGAGCCGGCCGCGCCGGTGCGCAAGGACGAGGAGCTCGACTTCCGCGAGCGGGAGGCGAGCTGGATCGAGGACTGGGCGCGTTTCGCCGGCCGCGGCGCGATCGCCGACCAGGTGCGGTTCGAGCGCGAGTGGAGCGCGCTGCGCGCGTACGCCGGCGAGCGCGGCGTGCGGTTGATCGGCGACGTCCCGATCTACGTCGCGCCCGGCTCGGCCGACCACCGCGCGCACCCGGAACTGTTCCGCGACGACGCGGTCGCCGGCACGCCGCCGGACGCCTACACCGACAAGGGCCAGCTCTGGGGCAACCCGCTGTACGACTGGCCGGCGCTGCGCCGGCGCGGCTACCGCTGGTGGATCGCGCGGCTGGCGCGGACGTTCGCGCTCTACGACCTCGCGCGGATCGACCACTTCCGCGGGTTCGTCGCGTACTGGGCGGTGCCGAAGGGCGCGCGCCACGCGCTCGACGGGCGCTGGCGGCGCGGGCCGGGGCAGGCGCTGTTCGACGCCGCGGGCGAGGCGCTCGGCGCGCTGCCGATCATCGCGGAGGACCTTGGCGTCATCACGCCCGCCGTCCGCCGGCTGCGCGACGAGTTGCGGCTGCCGGGCATGGTCGTGCTCCAGTTCGGCTGGGTGAGCGGCGCGCCGGAGAACGTGCATGACGTGGCGAACCACGCCGAGCACCGGATCGCCTACACGGGGACGCACGACAACGACACGCTGCGGGGGTGGTACGAGTCGCTCCCCGACGACCGCCGCGCGCGGGTGGACTCGACCCGGCCGGGCGTGTGTGCGGAACCGTGGTGGGACCTGATCGCGCTCACGTTCTCCTCCCGCGCGCGGGTCGCGATGGTGCAGGCGCAGGACGTGCTCGGGCTCGGGTCCGAGGCGCGGATGAACCAGCCGGGTCGCGCTGCCGGTGTGTGGAAATGGCGGTTGGATGAACTGCCGTCGCGCGAAGTGGGGCGGCGGTTGCGGGCGATGAGCGAGGCCGCCGGACGGGTCTGACGAACGTCAACGGCCGCATCGAGGGAGGGTTCGATTGCGGCGGCAGGTTCCAAAACGTCGAGTTTCGTCGCGGCGCGGGACTTCGCTCGACGTATTGGTCGCTCCACGACCAAAACGTCGACCGCCGCGCCGGCATGCCGCGCATCTCGACGTTTTGGTCGCTCTGGCAACCCGCGACCGACCCCCCAACCCTTCCCCTCAATGCGGCCGTTGACGTTCGCCGACCCCGCCGTAACGTCAGCGCGCCGCGCCGACATCTAACGACCCGATGACACCCACCGACGCCGAGCTGCTCGCCGCCGCCCGCACGGACGCGAGCGCGTTCCGCTCGCTCTACGACCGCTACGCGGCGCGCGTGCTCCGCTACCACGAGCGGCGCACGTCCGACCCGGACGCCGCGCACGACCTCACCGCCGAGACGTTCGCCCAGGCGTGGCTCGCACGCGGCCGCTTCCGCGACCAGGCCGGCGGCTCCGCCGCGCCGTGGCTGTTCGCGATCGCGCGCCACGTCCTGCTCGCCTCCGTGCGCAAGAGCAAGCTCGAGCAGACCGCCTGCCGGCGGCTCGGGCTGGAGCTGTCCGGCGCCGCCGCCGCGCCCGAGGAGCGCTGGCTCGACGGGCTCGACGAGGCGCTCGCCGAGCTGCCCGAGGGCCAGCGGGAGGCGATCCGGCTGCGGGTCGAGGACGACCTCGAGTACGACCGGGTCGCCGCGTCGCTCGGCACCACGCCGCAGGCCGCCCGGGTGCGCGTGCACCGCGGGCTGGCCGCCCTGCGCAACCGACTCTCCGACGCCCCCAGGAGCTCCCGATGACCGAACTCAGCCCGCGTCTCGCCCGCCTCGGCGACGACCTCGAGCGCGCCGCCCGGCGCGACCTCCGCCCCAAGCGCCGGCGCCGCCGCGGCGTCGCCGTCGCCGCCGTCACCGCGCTGATCGCCGTCCCCGGCGCCGCCGTCGCGGCGATCGAGCTGGTCAGCGAGGGCGACGTCGCGCGCAGCATCCCGGCCGGCACGCTGTCGCTGGCCGGCACGGAGCCCGACTGCACCGTGGTGACGCAGGACGTCGAGTACACGTGCGTGCTCGCACGCCCGCCCTCCCCCGAGGTCTCGGACTGGAAGGGCACAGTGGAGCCGACGGTCGACGCGTCGAAGCACGTCAACGGCGGCTGCCGCTCGCTCAACTCCGAGGGGACCGAGTGGCGCTGCTACATCGGCGAGGAGGCGGTCAAGCAGCAGATCATCGGCCCCGACGTCCTCGGCGAGTACGCGCCGGCGCCCAGCGTGGGCTGAGCGACCGCCGCCTAGACTTGCGGCCCGCATGGCCGCCCCCGACACCACCGACGAGATCCTCGACGTCAACCGCCGCTATCACGACGTCGCGGCCGGCGACTACGACGCGAAGTGGGGCGTGGACTTCGGCGACGTCGGACGGGCGCAGGTGCTCGGCAAGGTCGAGAAGCTGCTCGGCCGGCGGCCCGGCCCGTTCGCGCGCTCGCTGGAGATCGGCGCCGGCACCGGGTACTTCACGCTCAACCTGATGCAGGAGGGCGTGGTCGGGTCCGGCGTGTGCACCGACGTCTCGCCCGGCATGCTCGAGGCGCTGCGCGGCAACGCGGAGCGGCTCGGGCTGGCGGTCGAGACCGCGGTGTCCGACGCCGCCGCCCTGCCGTTCGAGGACGCCTCGTTCGACCTCGTGCTCGGGCACGCCGTGCTGCACCACCTGCCCGAGCTCGAACGCTCGTTCGCGGAGTTCATGCGCGTCCTGCGCCCGGGCGGCGTGCTCCTGTTCGCGGGCGAGCCGTCGCGCCACGGGGATCGGATCGCCGCCGTGCCGAAGCGCGCCGGGCTCGCCGCCGCGCCGCTCTGGCGCCGGCTCGTGCACGCCCGCGCGGTCAACGGCGCGAACGGGCGGACCGACGACCACGAGCTCGAGGCGGTCGTCGACGTCCACGCGTTCACCCCCGGCGATCTCGAGCGCCACACGAGGGCCGCGGGGTTCGCCGGCGTGCAGGTGCGCGGCGAGGAGCTGCTCGCCAACTGGTTCGGCTGGTTCAACCGCACGCTCGAGGCCACGGCCGTGCACGAGGACATCCCGTTGGGCTGGTTCCGCTACGCGTATCGCGGCTACATCGCGTTGCAGAAGGTCGACGCCGCGCTGCTCGAGCCGCACCTGCCGGCGGCGGGCTTCTACAACCTCATGCTGACCGCCCGCAAGCCGGGCTGAGCGGTTTGCCACCATCGGGGGATGAGCCTCTCCCTCGGAACCGGACCGCTCGCCGGCCACCCCGGCGGCGCCTTCAACTTCGACCTGTCCGAGGCGCCCGCGCATCGGATCTACTTCGCGGACTATCCCCGCCGGCTGCGCGCGGTGATCGGCGACCGCGTCGTGCTCGACACGACGCGCGCGAAGCTGCTCTACGAGACCGGGATCCCGCCCGTTCCGTACGTGCCGCTCGAGGACGTCGACCAGTCGCTGCTCGAGCGCACCGACCACACGAGCCACTGCCCGTTCAAGGGCGACGCGTCCTACTGGACGGTCCGCGCCGGCGATCACGTGGAGGAGAACGCGATCTGGGCCTACGAGGACCCGCTGCCCGAGGCGAGCTGGCTCAGCGGCTACGGCGCGCTCTACTGGAACAAGGCGGACGCGTGGTTCGTCGAGGAGGAGCCGGTCCTCGGCCACCTCAAGGACCCGTACCACCGCGTCGACGTGCACGAGAGCTCGCGGCCCGTGACGGTGACGGCCGGCGGGCGCGTGGTGGCGCGCTCGGAGCGGCCGAAGCTGGTGTTCGAGACCGGTCTGCCGCCGCGCGTCTACGTGCCGCGCGCGGACGTCGTGCCCGGCGTGCTCGGGCTCGCGGAGAAGCGGACGGTGTGCCCGTACAAGGGCCAGGCGACCTACTGGTCGGTGGCCGGGATCGCCGACGCGGCGTGGAGCTACGAGGCGCCGCTGCCCGAGGCGGTCAAGGCCCAGGGCCACGTGTGCTTCGACGAGGGCGAGGGCATCGAGGTCGAGCTGGGCGCGCCGCGCGCGCAGCTGCCTACGGGCTGAACCGGTCGGGGTCGAACGGCGCCGGGTCGACGACCGGCCGCTCGCCGGCGTAGAGCTGGGCGACGAGGCGGCCCGTGATCGGGCCGAGCGCGACGCCGGCGCCTTCGTGGCCGGTGGCGAGCCAGAGTCCGGGCACGGCGCGCGACGGCCCGATCGCGGGGAGGTGGTCGGGCAGCCACGGGCGCAGGCCCGCCCAGGCGGCGGCGCGCGGGAGCTGCCGTAGGCGCGGGAACAGCCGCGCCGCGCGCGCCACCATCGCCTCGCTCACGGCCGGGTCGACGCTCGTGTCGAAGCCGCGCCGCTCGCGCGACGAGCCGACCAGGATGTCGCCGTCGTACGTGGTCTCCACGACCGTCGAAACCTCGAGCGCCGCGCCGTCGCTCGTGACCGAGGCGAGGTAGGAGCCGTCGACGACCTTGTGGCGGACGAGGCCGGGCGCGGGCGCGGCGAGCCGCACGAGCTGCCCCTTGCGCGGCTCGAGCGGCAGCGCGAGCCCGGCGCTCGCGGCGAGCGCGGCGCTCCACGGGCCGGCGGCGATGACGACCGCGCGGGCGGCGATCCGCTCGCCGGCGGCGATGACACCGGTCACGCGCGGCTCGCCACCGCCCGCCGCCCGTGACTCACCGGCGCCCGCCACCCGCGGCTCGCCACCGCCGGCCACCGTGACGGCCTCGACGGCGCAGCCCTCGTGGATCGTCGCCCCCGCCTCCGCGGCCTCGCGCGCCAGCGCCCGGGCGATCGCTCGCGGGTCGCACTGGA
>DATHJG010000576.1:0-5675 GCA_035489875.1 Solirubrobacteraceae bacterium
ATCCAGGCCGACATCCTCAAGGAGTACATCGCGCAGAAGGAGTGGTGCTTCCCGGTCGATCCGGCGATGCGGCTGCTGGGCGACATGATCGAGTGGTGCTCCGGCCACATGCCGCGCTGGCATCCGGTCTCGATCTCGGGATATCACATCCGCGAGGCGGGCTCGACGGCCGCGCAGGAGCTGGCGTTCACACTCAAGGACGGGCTCACGTACGTGGAACAGGCGGTCGCGCGCGGCCTGGACGTCGATGATTTCGCGCCGCGGTTGAGCTTCTTCTTCAACGCGCAGATCGACTTCTTCGAGGAGATCGCGAAGCTGCGCGCCGCGCGGCGGATCTGGGCGCGCGAACTGCGTGAGACGTTCGGCGCGCGCGACCCGAGGAGCTGGCTGATGCGCACGCACGTGCAGACGGCCGGCGTGTCGCTGACCGCGCAGCAGCCGCTCAACAACATCACGCGGACGGCGATCGAGGCGCTCGCCGGGGTGCTCGGCGGGACGCAGTCCCTGCACACCAACTCGTTCGACGAGGCGCTGGCGCTGCCGACCGAGGACGCCGTGCGGATCGCGTTGCGCACGCAGCAGGTGATCGCGCACGAGACCGGGGTGGCGAACACGATCGATCCGCTCGGCGGCTCGTACTTCGTCGAGGCGCTGACCGACGAGATCGAGGCGCGTGCGTACGAGTACTTCGCCAAGATCGACGAGCTGGGTGGGATGGTCGAGGCGGTCAAGCGCAACTACCCGCAGCGCGAGATCGCCGACGCCAGCTTCGAGCTGCAGCAGGAGATCGACGCCGGCCGGCGGATCGTGGTCGGCGTGAACGCGCATACGGAGGGCGGTGACGGCGCGCTGCCGATCCTGCGGATCGATCCGGCGCTGGAGCGCAAGCAGATCGGTCGCGTGCAGGCGGTGCGCGCCCGCCGCGACGCGGCGGCGGTCGAGGCCGCGCTCGCGGCGTTGCGTAACGCCGCGGCCCGGACCGACGTCAACCTGATGGCGCACCTGCTGGACTGCGCGCGCGTACACGCCACGGAGGGCGAGATCGTGCGCGCCCTGCAGGACGTCTTCGGTACGTACACCGAGACGCCCGTCTTCTGACCGTCGCCCACCACCTTCGGAGGAACCCCTTTGCGCAAGCTGACCGTGTCCGCTCCTGCCTCGGCCGGAGGCCTCGTCACCGCTTCGCTCGTCGCCGCGCTACTCGTCGTCGCCGTCGCGCCGGCCTTCGCGGCGACGACGAAGGTCAAGGTGGGCGACAACTACTTCGTCCGCGCCAGCGGCGTCCCGACCGTGACGGTCAGCAAGGGCACCAAGGTCTCCTGGGTCTGGAAGGGCAGCAGCTCGCACAACGTCAAGGTCACCAGAGGCCCGGCGAAGTTCGGCTCGTCGACGTTGCGCTCCGGCACCTTCTCCAAGAGGGTCACGAAGCCCGGCACGTACACGATCGTCTGCACGGTGCACGGCGCGTCCGACCAGAGCATGAAGCTCGTCGTCCGCTGACGACCGCGCCGTCCGGAGGCCCCGGCGGGCTAGGATCCCGGCATGGCCGCCGCCACCTCCACCCGCAAGATCCGCGTCGTGGTGGCGAAGCCGGGGCTCGACGGGCACGACCGCGGGGCGAAGATCATCGCCCGGGCGTTGCGCGACGCGGGCATGGAGGTCATCTACACGGGGCTGCACCAGACGCCCGAGCAGATCGTGGAGACCGTGCTGCAGGAGGACGCGGACGCCGTCGGGCTCTCGATCCTGTCCGGCGCGCACATGACGTTGGTCCCGCGCGTCGTCGCGCTGCTGCGCGAGCAGGACGCCGGCGACGTCGTCGTCACCGTCGGCGGCACGATCCCGGCGCAGGACATCCCGGAGCTCGAGGAGCTGGGCGTCGCCGCGGTGTTCACGCCGGGCGCGCCGACGTCGGACATCATCGACTTCATCCGCGGCGCGGTCACCCCGTAGCGTTCCTCCAAACTCAACCGTCCAGACGGTACAGTTACGAGCATGCCCGTCGGCGTGCTCCTGACCATGGCGATCGCGGTCGAGGTCGCCGCGACGATCTGCCTGCGCTCCTCCGACGGCTTCACGAAGCTGCTGCCCTCGGTGGTCGTCGTGGTCGGCTATGCGACCTCGTTCTACCTGCTCTCGCTGATCCTGCGCGACCTGTCGGTCGGCACCACGTACGCGATCTGGGCCGGCGCCGGGACCGCCGCGATCGCGGTGATCGGGATCGTCGCGCTCGGGGAGCCGGCGACCGCGCTCAAGCTCGCCTCGATCGCGCTGATCGTCGCCGGCGTGATCGGGCTCAACCTCGCCGGCGCGCACTGATGGCCCGCCCCAGCCGGCGCGTGCAGCTGCTCGACGCGGCCGTCGCCGTGATCCGGCGCGACGGCGCCGCGGCGCTCACGCTCGACGCGGTCGCCGCCGAGGCCGGCGTCTCCAAGGGCGGCGTGCTCTACCACTTCGCATCCAAGCGCGCCCTGATCGACGGCCTCCTCACGCGCTGGCTCGACGACTTCGAGGCCCAGCTCGCCGGCGAAGACTTCCTCACCGCCTACGTGCGCGCCTGCGACCTCAGCGCCGCCGATCCCGACCACAGCGCGTCGGAGTTCGGCCTCCTCGCCGGGATGATCGAGGAGCCGGAGGTGCTCGAGGCCGCGCGGGAGCGCTACGCGGAGTGGATGTCGCGTATCCTCGCCGACGCAGGCGACCCGGTCGACGCGTGGCTGGTGCGGCTCGCCGCCGACGGTCTGTGGTATTCCGATCTCCTCGGCATCGCCGCCCCCGAGGGTGCCGACCGCCGCCGCCTGATGGACCGCCTTGTGGCGCTTGCGCAGGGCGGTTCACGGTAGATTGACTCGTCAGTCAACGGATAGGATGCGAACGTTCGTTCCGAGCGAGGAGGCTTGAAAGGCCGTGAAGATCTGCGTCCTGGTCAAAGAAGTGCCGGACGCCGCAGTCGAGAAGCGCATCAACCCGTCCACGGGGCGCCTCGACCGCAGCGGTGAGAAGAACCTGAATCCGTTCGACACGCACGCGATCGAGGCCGCGATGCAGCTCAAGGAGGGCGGCGCGGTGCAGGTCGACGAGGTCGTGGCGGTGACCATGGGGCCGGAGACCGCGGTGCGCGCGCTCCACAAGGCCGTGTCGCTGGGGGCGGACCGGTCGCTGCACCTGACCGACGCGGCGCTCGCCGGCTCGGACGTCAACGGCACCGGCTACGCGCTCGCCAAGGCGCTGGAGTCCGAGGCGCCCGATCTGGTCCTGCTCGGCCAGCAGTCCGATGATGGCGAGTGCTACACGATCGGCGCGGTCGTAGCGGATCATCTGCGGATGCCCTCGCTCACGCAGGTGATCAAGATCGACGTCGAGGACGGCGCGCTGCGCTGCGAGCGCCAGGCCGAGTACGGCTACGACACGGTGCTCGTCGAGCTGCCGGCGGTGATCTCCGTCGGCGACGCGATCAACGAGCCGCGCTACCCGTCGCTCAAGGCGATCATGGGCGCGAAGAAGAAGCCGCTCGAGACCAGGGGCGTCGGCGACGTCGGCATCGAGCCCGGTCGCGTCGGCTACGACAACGCCCGCGCGCACTGCGCCGAGTTCAAGGCGCCGGCCGCCAAGGAGCCGGGCAAGATCATCGAGGACGAGGACACCAACGACACCGTCGCGCAGATCGTGTCGTGGCTGGACGAGAGGAAGCTGCTGGCATGAGCTCGATCCTGGTCTACGCGCTGCACTACGACGGCGCGTTCAACAAGAACTCGCTGGGCGCGGTGTCCGAGGGTGCACGGCTGGCGGGCGACCTCGGTGGCGAATGTCATGCCGTGGTGGTCGGCGACAAGGCCGGGCTCTCCGACGAGCTGTGCGCGTCGCTCGGCCGCTTCGGCGCGACCAAGGTGTTCCGCGTCGAGGGCCCCGAGGGCCTGGCGCAGCCGGTCGTGGACGCGATGGCGACGATCATCTCCGACCAGGGCCACGGCTACGCGCTGTTCGGCGGCGGCCTGCTCGGCTTCGAGATCGGCGCCGGCCTCACCGCGCGCCTGGACGCCGGCGTGTGCATGGAGGTCACGAGCGTGCGCGTGGAGGACGGCAAGCTCGTCTCCGAGCGCCCGATCCTCGGCGACTCCTCGATCTCCGACGTGCACTACCGCGCGGACGTCGGCGTGATCATCAGCCGCCTGAACGCGTTCGAGGCGAAGGAGAGCGGCGACGCCGCCGCGGCCGTGGAGGACGTGCAGGTCGAGTTCGCGCCCCACTCGCTCAAGGCGAAGATGGTCACGCGCGGCGAGCAGCGCGGCGCCGACGTGAACATCGAGGACGCCGACATCCTCGTCGCCGGCGGCCGCGGCCTCGGCAAGGCCGAGGGCTTCGAGGCGCTGGAGGACCTGGCCGGGGCGCTCGGCGGCGCGGTCGCGGCGACGCGCGCGGTGGTCGACGCGGGCTGGTACTCCTACTCCGCGCAGATCGGCCAGACCGGCAAGACGGTCGCGCCGAAGCTCTACCTGGCCGCGGGCATCTCCGGCGCGATCCAGCACAAGGTCGGGATGCAGGGCTCGGAGAACATCGTGGCGATCAACAAGGACTCGAACGCCCCGATCTTCGAGTTCTCCGACCTCGGCGTCGTCGGCGACCTCAACAAGATCGTGCCCAAGCTGACCGAGGCCGTGAAGGCCCGCAAGGGCGGCTGATGGCCGTCGCGCCCATCGAGTTCCCGCCGCCGGTCGACCCGGCGGCGGAGTTCATCAGCCCGCCGACCGACCCCGAGGACGAGCGGATCGAGGTCGGCGTCGCGATCGTCGGCGGCGGGCAGGCCGGGATGGCGTGCGCGATCCGGTTGCTCCAGCTGCTCGAGGACGACCCGGCGCTGGCCGAGTCGCTCGGCGAGGTGCCGGTCGCGGTGATCGAGAAGGGGCGCGTCGCCGGCGCGCACCAGCTCTCGGGCGCGGTGATGAACCCGGCCGCGATCCGGTCGCTGCTCCCGGACGACGATTCGTGGCCGCACTACGGCGAGGTGGGCAAGGAGACGGTCTACTTCATGCTCAACGGCAGGCGCGCGGTCCCGCTGAAGCCGACGCCGCCGCCGTTCCGCAACCACGGCAACTACGTGGTCTCCGTCGCCGAGCTGAACCGCTGGCTGGGGGAGCGGGCCGAGGAGGCGGGCGCCTACGTGCTGTCCGAGACGGTCGGCGCGAAGCTGCTGGTCGAGGACGGTGCCGTGCTGGGCGTGCGCACCGGCGACAAGGGGCGCGACAAGGAGGGCGGGCAGAAGTCGAACTTCGAGCCGGGCTCCGACGTGGTCGCGAAGGCGACCGTGCTCGCCGAGGGCTGCTGGGGCCACCTCACCGGCGCCGCGATCGCGGGGCTGGGCCTCGCGGGCACCGATCCGCAGGTGTGGGCGCTGGGCGTCAAGGAGGTGTGGGAGGTCGAGCGGCCGCTCGACCGCGTGATCCACACGCTCGGCTGGCCGCTCCGCCCGCAGGCGAAATACAAGGAGTTCGGCGGCTCGTGGATCTACCCGATGAACCGCGAGGGCGAGAAGCCGCGCGTCTCGCTCGGCTTCGTCGTCGGGCTCGACTACGCCGACGCGCGGCTCTCGGTCCACGACGTGCTGCAGGAGTTCAAGCTGCACCCGCTCGTGCGCAAGATCCTCGCCGACGGGAAGCGCGTGGCGTGGGGCGCGAAGG
>DATHJG010000577.1:0-2851 GCA_035489875.1 Solirubrobacteraceae bacterium
AGTCCTCCGATGCGTCCGGCGCGAAGAAGTAGTCGAGGAAGCCGCGGCAGCGGTCCGGCGCGACCGGCCAGACCAGGCCGATCGACAGGTTCGCCGGGCCGGGCTCGACGTTGACCTTCAGCGACGGGAACAGGAGATGGAACTGCGCCCGCGGATTCCCGTCGCCGACGTCGAAGTCCGGGTGCGCCGGGTTGAACTGGCTCGCCCGCAGTCCGCGCGTCTCGAGCGTGAGCCGGCGGTCGTCGATCACCGTGACGAGGCCCGGGTGGTTGAGCTGGCAGTGGTAGCACTCGAGGTAGTTCTCGAGCGCGATCTTCCAGTTCGCGCGGATCTCGTACTCGACGCGATGGTGGAAGCGGACGCGGTCGACGTCCAGGCCGTGCGCGGCGACGACGGCGGGCAGGTCGCCGAGCGCGTCGGCGAGCGGTGCGGCGTCGGGGTCCGGGTTGACGAACACGAACGGGCCCCACGCGCCGACCGCCATCGGCACGAGGCCGAGCTGGCCGGCATCGAAGTCGGGGTCGTCGCGCGTGCGCGGCGCGGCGCGCAGGCCGCCGTCCAGGCCGTAGGTCCACGCGTGGTAGGGACACTGGAGGGTGCCCCGCTCCCCCGCACCGTGCGCGACGACCGCGCCGCGATGCCGGCAGACGTTCGCGAACGCGCGCAGATCGTCGTCGCCGTCGCGCGTGAGCACGACCGGCATGCCCGCGACGTGCGCGGCGGCGAACGAGCCCGGCGCGGTCAGCTCCTCGAGCCGCCCCGCGTACTGCCACGCGCGCCGAAAGATGCGGTCGCGCTCGACCCGCGCGACCGCGGGGTCCTCGTACCACGACCACGGGTACGACCGCGTCGCGCTCACCCGCCGTCCCTCGCCGCGCCGCTCCGCCACCACCGCGCGCTCACCCGCCGTCCCTCGCCGCGCCGCTCCGCCACCACCGCGCGCTCACCCGCCGTCCGTCGCCGCGCCGCTCCGCCACCACCGCGCGCTCACCCGCCGTCCCTCGGGATCTCGTGCGACCACCGCCGCGCGAAGCGGCGCACGCCGTCCTCGTACGCGTCGAGCGACGTCGTCACCAGGAACCGCTCGCGATCGCACGTCATCTCGCCGCGGGCGACCACGCGCGTGCGCCAGTCGCCGCGCGCGAGCCCGACCTCCACCTCGACCCCGACGGTCGCCGACAGGGGATCGCCCTCGGTCAGCTCGTAGTGGACGACGTTGCGCTCCGCCAGCTCGGTCCCGCTGTCGGCGATCGTGTGGACGTGGTCGATCCACGGGAACTCGACGTCGGCGGAGCCGGCCGCGAGGTCGCGGTGCACGATCCGGCCGGTCGTCCCCTGCCTCGCGTACTCCTTCGCCAGCCCAGCCGCCGACTCGGGCGGCCCGAACAGCCGCAAATCGGCGTCGAGCTCCGACGCCGACCGCACCGGCAGCTCCAGCCGGCCCGCGCCGGCGGTCAGCGTCACGGGCTGGGGCGACGGCCAGATCCACGGCCAGTACGTCGGCGAGATCGCGAGCCGCAGCGCGTGTCCGGCGGGCACCGCGTACGACGTCGACTGCATCGGCACGCGCACCGTCACCGGCTCGCCGGGGACGAGCGGGACGACCCGGTCGTGGCCCTCGCGGTGGGTCAGGTTGAGCACGCCGCGCGCGATCAGCGAGGAGGTGCCGTCGGGCGCGACGTCGCACAGCCGGACGGCGACGAACGCGACCGGCCGGTCGGCCGCCAGCTCGAGCTCGACCGCGGCATGGCCGAGCAGCTCGATCCGCTCCTCCAGCGGCGCGAAGTCCCAGCAGATCGACGCGCCGTCCTCGGGACGCTGATCGCCCGGCCCGTCGGCCGGCCCGCCGTCGCCGCACCACACGCCGGCCTCGAGCCCCGTGAGCTGCAGCCCGCGCAGGCCGCGGGCGGGCTCGGCCGCGAGCGACAGCACGCGCGTCTCCACGTTCGGCGACGGCCACGCCGCATCCGCGACCCAGCGCCCCGGCCGCTCGGCGCAGCCCGCCACCGGCCCGATCCGCTCCTGCATGTAGCTCACGAGCGCCGGCTCGTCGAAGAAGCCGTTCTCCTCCCCCTTGAGCGCGTGATCGAAGAACCGCACGCACTCCTGCAGGAAGCCGATCGCCGGACCGGGCGCGCCGGCCTCGGGACGGGTGTGGCCCCACGGCCCGATCAGCCCGCGCACCGGGGCGTCGACGTGCTCGACCATGCGCAGCACCATGTCGCGGTAGCCGTCCGACCAGCCGCCGACCGCGAACACCGGGCACGTGATGTCCGCGTAGCGCTCGCATGCCGAGCCCTGGCGCCAGTACGCGTCGCGGCGCTGGTGGGAGAGCCACGTCGCCACCCACGGCTCCATCGCCTCGACGCGCTCGCGCCACGCCTCGCGCCAGCCCTCCCCCACCACCGCGGGGTCGGGCGGCTGCGCCACGTACGCCGCCATGGAGGTCGACCAGTGGACCATGTCGGTCGCCAGCACGCAGCCGCCGAAGTAGTGCACGTCGTCGGCGTAGCGGTCGTCGGACGCGTGGATCGGGACGATCCCGCGCAGCGCCGGCGGGTTGCGCGCGGCGGCCTGGAGCGCCGCGAAGCCGCCCCACGAGACGCCGATCATCGCCACCGCGCCCGTGCACCACGACTGCTCGGCGAGCCAGGCGATGACCTCGTCGACGTCCCGGCCCTCCTGGACCGAGTACTCGTCGGTGATGAGGCCGTCGGCGTCGCCGCTCCCGCGCAGGTCGATCCGCACCCCCGCGTAGCCATGTCCGGCGAAGTAGCGGTTCCAGGCGGCGTCGCCGGCGGCGGTCGCGTCGCCCTTGCGATACGGCACGGCGTCGAGGATCGCGGGCACC
>DATHJG010000578.1:0-7335 GCA_035489875.1 Solirubrobacteraceae bacterium
CCGCGATCGCGCTGCTCGGGTTCACCTGGGTGGAGCTGGTCTCAGGCTGGGGCGAGGTGCCGGGCGACCTGACCACCGCGGCCGTCGTCTACACGGTCTACACGCTGGTGATGCAGGCGGTCTTCGGCACCGAGACGTGGACGCGACGGGGCGAGGCGTTCGCCGTCTACTTCAACCTCTTCTCGCGCCTCTCGGTGTGGGAGACGCGCAACCGCGTCGTGGGGCTGCGTCCCCCGCTCGGCGGCCTCCCGCGGCTCGACACGCCGCCGGGGACGGTCCTGTTCGTGATCGTGATGATCGGGACCGTCACGTTCGACGGCTTCAGCCAGGGCCAGATCTGGAAGGACGTGTCCGTCGATCTCGCCGACGCGTTCGACGGGATCGTCGGGCTCGAGACCGCGCCGAAGGTCGCCGCCACGCTCGGCCTGCTGGCGGCCGTCGCGGTGATCGGCGGCTTCTACCGGCTGGGGATCGATGGCGCGCGCTCGGTGGGCGGCGACATCGAGACGCCGGACCTGCGGCGGTCGTTCATCCACACGCTCGTGCCGATCGCGATGGTCTACGTCGCCGCCCACTACCTGACGTTCCTGCTGTTCGAGGGGCAGGCGACGTTCTACCTCGCGTCGGACCCGTTCGGCCGCGGCTGGGACGTGTTCGGCACCGCGGACCGGGCGATCGACTACACCTACCTGAGCCAGAACGCGACCTGGTACGTGCAGGTCGCGGTCGTGGTGATCGGCCACGTGGCGGCGCTTACGCTCGCCCATGACCGCGCGCTCGCGCTCTATCGCGACGCGCGGCTCGCGGTGCGCTCGCAGTACTGGATGCTCGCCGTGATGGTCGGCTTCACGTCGCTCGCGCTGTGGCTGCTGGCGCAGTCCGTCGCGTGAGCGGGCGGGTTAGACGGCGGAGACCTCTTCCTCTTCCGCCACGCGGAAGGAGGAGCCGCAGCCGCAGGCCGCGATCACGTTCGGGTTCTCGACCTTGAAGCCGGCGCCCTGGAGGCTCTCGGTGTAGTCGACGATCGCGCCCTTGACGTAGGGGAGGCTCGGACCGTCGACGAGCAGGCGCAGGCCATGGTCCTCGAAGATCTCGTCGCCGTCGCGCTGCGTGTCGAAGGCGAGGGCGTACTGGAAGCCGGAGCAACCACCGCCGCGCACGCCGACGCGCAGGCCGGACGTGCCCATGTCGGCGCCCTGCGAGTCCAGGAACTCCTTGACCTTCTCGGCGCCCTTGTCAGTGAATGTGATCACGTGTGTATACCCCTGGGTCTCCGTCGGGAGGTCCAATGCTTCAGGAAGTGTAGCGAGTCGCCGGACCTCGCTAGGCTAGTGATCGTGCCGACGACCGAGGAGCTGAAGCTGCGCATCGAAACGTCCATCTCGGGCGCCAGCGCAGAGGTTGTCGACCTCAACGGCGGCGGCGATCACTTCCGCGCCACCGTCGTCGCCCCGGAGTTCGCGGGGTTGAGCCGGATCGAGCAGCACCGACGCGTCTACGCGGTCTTCGGGCCCGACATCGGCGGCCCGATCCACGCGCTGTCCCTGGTCACCCGAGCCGAAGCGTAGGTCTTTCTTATGAGCACCCCAGAGCAGCAGATCAGCGCGGCGATCCAGGAGGCGATCGCCGAGAACGAGATCCTCCTCTTCATGAAGGGCACGCCCGAGGCGCCGCGCTGCGGCTTCTCCGCCCGCACCGTCGCGGCGCTGGAGGCGGTCGGCGCGCCGTTCGCGGCGGTCGACATCCTGCCCGATCCCCGCATCCGCCAGGAGCTCTCGGCGCTGTCGAACTGGCCGACGATCCCGCAGCTGTTCGTGCGCGGCGAGCTGATCGGCGGCGCCGACATCGTCGCCGAGATGCACGAGTCGGGCGAGCTGGCCCAGGTCATCGGCGTCGAAGCGCCGGCGGAGGCGCCGGCCGAGGCGGAGCCGAGCACGCCGCCGCTGACGATCGAGAACCGGCTCTCCTAGAGGTCGCGGCGGGCGAACGCCGCGACCGCAACGGCGCCGACCGCGACGAGGTAGGCCAGCGAGTACAGCCACAGGCCGGCGCCCCCGGCCTGCGCGCCGCCGAACGGGCCGAGGTTGATCGCCAGGCGCGTGAAGCCCACGGTGTCGACGGTCAGGTCGGCGAGCCCCGCCTGGTAGAGCGCCTCGAACGGCAGCGCCCAGGTGGAGACCTTGGCGACGTCGCCGAGCGTGTCGGAGCCGATCGCCTCCGCGATCTGGCCCAGCAGCCCGGCGGTCAGGCCCGCGCCGAAGAGCATGAAGACCGCGATGCCGTTGGCGGTCGAGGCGAGCATGATCGAGCCCGCGAGCGACAGCGCGGCGATGATCGCGACGCCGAACGCGAGCGTCAGCAGCGGCAGCAGCGTGCGGTCGGGCCACCAGTCGCCGAGCGCCGCGGTGAGGGTGAACGAGGCGAGCGCGACCAGCATCACGTAGGGAGCGCACACGGCGGTCGCGCCCAGCCAGCGGCCGAGCAGCAGCGTCCGGCGCGGGAGCGGGCGCACGAGCAGCGGCTGCAGCAGCCCGCGCTCGGCGTCGCCGCGCACGGCGCCGAGCGTGAGGAAGACCGCGAGGATCGTGCCGAGGAAGAGGATCGCGAACATCGCGAGGCCGGCGAGGGTGGCGCCGACGACCTTGTCCGCGTCGACCCCGGCCTCGCCCGTCGAGAAGTCGTCGGCCGCCTTGAACGCCTGCCAGGTGGCCAGGCCGTAGAGGGCGAGGAACACGAGCGTCAGCAGGCCGACGACGACGAACACGCGCCGGCGCAGCGACTCGCGCAGCGAGAAGCGGGCGACGATGAGCGCGCCGCGCAGCGCGCCGGGCCGGTCGAGGGCGGCGGGGCCGCCGGTGACGGCGCGGGCGCTCATACGGCGGCCTCCGCCCCGCGCGGCGACTCGTCGCGCGGCTTCGCCGGCGCGCGGCCGACCGCCTCGAGGTAGGCGTCCTCGAGCGTCGACGTGAGCACGCGGACGCTGTAGACGTCCTCGCCGGCCGCGACGAGCTCGCGCACGATCCGCGGCGCATCGTCCCGCCTGGCCTCGGCAAACGTCCGCCAGCCGGCGGCGGTCTCGACCTGCACGCCCCCCGGGCGGCTGAGCTCGGCGGGCGTACCGGCGGTCACGACCGCGCCGCCGTCGATGATCGCGACGCGGTCGCAGACCAGCTCCACCTCGGACAGCAGGTGCGAGTTGAGCAGCACGCTCACGCCGCGCTCGCGCAGCCGCTCGAGCAGCGCGCGGACGGTGTGGCGGCCGGCGGGGTCGAGCGCGCTCGTCGGCTCGTCGAGCAGCAGCAGGCGCGGGTCGCCGATCAGCGCCTGGGCGAGGCCGAGCCGCTGCTGCATCCCCTTCGACATCGCGCCGACGCGGCGATCGGGGACGTCGCCGAGCTCGACCAGCTCGAGCAGCTCGCGCCGCTCGCTCGGACCGCCGGCCGATCCGGTGAGCTCCTGGTGCAGGCCGAGCAGCTCGTCGGCGGTGCACCAGTCGGGGAAGCGGAACAGCTCCGCGAGGTAGCCGAGCGACGCCTGCGCGTCCGGCGAGCCGGCCGGCGCGCCGCAGACCTGGACCGCGCCGCCGCTCGGCCGCACGAGGCCGCACGCGATCTTGACGAGCGTCGACTTCCCCGCGCCGTTCGGCCCCAGCAGGCCGAACAGCTCGCCGGTCCCGAGCTCGAGGTCGACGCCGCGGAGCGCGTGGACGGAGCCGTACGCCTTGCGCAGACCGGTGACCGAGAGGGCGGGAGCCATCCGCGCGTAGGATCGCATGCGATGGCCACGACCCTCTCCCCGCCGCCGCTGCGCTGGGACGGCGAGCGGCTCCACGTGCTCGATCAGACACGCCTGCCCGCGGAGGAGGTCGTGCTCGTGCTGGAGCGCGCCGAGGACACCGCGCAGGCGATCGAGCGGCTGTCCGTCCGCGGCGCGCCGCTGATCGGCGTGGCCGCGGCGTTCGGCCTCGCGATGGAGCTGGCACGCGCGCCGTCGCTGGGCGCGCTGGAGCGCGGCGCCGAGCGGCTGGCGACATGCCGCCCGACGGCGCGCAACCTCGCCTGGGCGGTCGAGCGCGTCCGCGCCGCCGCGCTCGCGGCCGGCCCGGTCCGGATGGCGGGCGCCGCCCGCGTGGCCGCGGAGGAGATCCAGCGCTCGGACGCGGCGGCCAGCGCTGCGCTCTCCGAGCACGGTGCGGCGCTGCTCGACGCGGCCCTGCCGCGCGTCGACGCGTCCGCGCCGATCACCGTCCTCACCCATTGCAACTCGGGCTGCCTCGCGGCGTCCGGGCGCGGGACGGGGCTCGGCGTCATCGCGGCGCTCGCCGACCGCCGCCCGGTCCGGGTGCTCGCCTGCGAGGCACGGCCGCTGCTCCAGGGCGCGCGGCTGACCGTGTGGGAGCTCGGGCGGCTCGGGATCGAGCACGCGCTCCTGGTCGACGCCGCCGCACCCGGCCTGATCCGGACGGGCCAGGTCGACGCGGTCGTCACCGGCTTCGACCGCGTCGCCGCGAACGGCGACGTCGCCAACAAGGTCGGCACCTACGGGCTCGCGCTCGCCGCCCACGCCGCCGGGATCCCGTTCGTGGCCGCCGGCCCGTCGTCGTCGCTCGACGCCGCGCTCCCGGACGGCGACGCGATCGAGATCGAGGAGCGCGGCGGCGACGAGGTGCGCGCCGCGCTCGGCACGCCGCTGACGGTGCCCGGCACACCGGTGCGCAACCCGGCGTTCGACGTCACGCCCGCCGCGCTCGTCTGGGCGCTCGTCACCGAGCGCGGCGTCGCGCAGCCCGTCGACGCGGCCGCCGTGGCCGCGGTCGCATGAGAGCGGCGCGGACGCTCGCGCTCGACTCGACGATCGTCGTGGATCTCCCCGATCCCGTCTGCGGGCCGGGCGAGGTCGTCTGCCGGATCGTCGCGTCCGCCACGTGCGGCTCCGACGTGCACGGCTGGTACGTCGCCCGCAAGCTGCCTACCGTGCTCGGCCACGAGCCGGTCGGCGAGGTCGTGGAGGTCGGCGCCGGCGTGACGCGGGTCGCGCCGGGCGACCTCGTCGCGATCCACCACCACGCGGCGTGCGGCGCGTGCCGCGTCTGCGCCGCCGCCCACGAGACGCTCTGCCCCCAGTTCCGCGCCACCGGGCTCGACCCGGGCGGCTTCGCCGAGTACGTGCGGGTCCAGCCGGAGCTGGTCGCCGACCTGCTGCCGCTCGACGGCCTCGACCCGATCGCGGCCACGTGCACCGAGCCGCTCGCCTGCGCGCTCAGAGCGCAGGATCGCGTCGGGCTCACGGCGCGCGACGCGCTGCTCGTGGTGGGGGCCGGCACGAGCGGCCTGCTCCACGTCGCGGCGGCCCGCGCCCGCGGGGTGGAACGCGTGCTGGTGACCGAGCCGCGCGAGGCACGCCGCGAGCTCGCAGTGGCGTGGGGCGCCGCGGTGCACGAGCCGGCGGCGCCGGTCGACGTCGCGATCGTCACGTCGCACCATCCGGACGCGATCGCCGCGGCCGCCGCCGCGCTCGGACCCGGCGGCCGGCTGTGCGCCTACGCGCCGCCCGAGCCGGGCGCGCCCATCGCGGTCGACGGCGCCGAGATCTTCCTGCGTGAGCTGACCGTGACCTCGTCCTGGTCATCCGGCTCGCGCGACATGCGCGCCGCGCTCGCGCTTCTGCATGCGGGCGGCGTGCGGACGGACGAGCTGATCACGCACCGCTTCGGGCTCGAGGAGACGGGTGCGGCGCTCGCGGCGCAGCGCGACGGAACCGCGTTGAAGGCCGTCGTGCTGCCGAACCTGAAGAGGGTCTGACCCGGTCTATGTTCGCCGGCGCAGGTGCTCGAGGATGCGGCGGGAGTCGCAGATCGCCTCGCGACCGAGGACCGCGACGGGGACGACCCGCTGGCCCGTGAGGGCGTCGACCTCGTCGCGCTCCCCGCGCCGCCACGGCACCCGCCGCTCCTCGACCTCGTATCCCGCCCGCCGCAGCGCCCGCGCCACCCGGCCGCACGCGCAGAGCCGGTCGGTCGGCGTCCGGCAGCGGTAGAGGACGACGGGCTCAGCGCGTGAGCCGGCCACCGATGCCCTCGGCGACCCGGGCCGCCACGCCGGCGAGCTTCCACTGCAGCGGCTGGCCGCGCGGTGCGAGGCGCACCCGGTCGCCGAGCCGCTCCTCCCACCAGCGCACCGTCTCCTCGACCGTGTCCTCGTGCGGCCGCGTCGTCCAGCCCAGCTCGCGCCGCGCCTTCGTGCTCCTGCACGTCCACCAGCAGCCGGCCGCGCGGATCTCCGCGGGGCTGACGGGGGAGGGGAGCGGTCCGTGGGCGCCGACCTCCGCCAGCGCGAGCGCCAGGCCGACCGGCAGCTCGAGCTGCGGCCCCTGAATTCCCGACAGCCGCTCGAGCTCGGCGAACAGCCGGTCCCAGGTGTAGTTGCGCGTGCCGAGGATGTAGCGCTCGCCGGGCACGCCGCGCTCGTCGGCGAGCAGGTGGCCGGCGGCGACGTCCGCGACGTCGACCACGTTGATCGCGCCCGGCACGAACGCGGGGATGCGGCGGAGCAGGAAGCGCCGGACGACGCCCGTCGACGTCGGCCCGAGGTCGCCGCGGCCGAACACGTGCGCGGGGCAGACGATCACGACCGGGAGCCCGCGCGCGGCGACCCGCAGCGCCTCGGCCTCCGCGGCGTGCTTGGACTCCGCGTACGGCACGCCGAGGCCGAGCGGGAACGCCGTGCGCTCGTCGACCACCCCGTGCGGCGGCGCCGGCCCGACGGCGCCGACCGAGGAGGTGTGCACGACGCGCTCGACCCCGGCGCGCAGCGCCTCTTCCATCACGACGCGGGTCCCCGCGACGTTGACGCGCAGCAGCTCGTCCGCCGGGGCGCGCAGGTTCGTCGTCCCGGCGACGTGGAACACGCGGTCCACCCCGCGCAGCGCGCGGCGCAGCGCCGCGCGGTCGCCGAGTTGCGCGACGCTGACGTCCACGTCGAGCCCCGCGATCGCCTCGCGGGACGAGCTGGCGCGGACCGCGACCCGCACGTCGTCGCCCCGCTCGACCAGCGCGCGGGCGACGTGCGAGCCCACGAAGCCCGTCGCGCCGGTAACGAGCGTCTTTCCCATCCCGAGGTGATCATCGCACTGACCGGGTCGAGCACCGAGTGAGAACGCTCCGGTGCTCGGCGTCCGGCTGACGGTGTCGCCGCTCGTCGGGGGTCGAGCACCGAGTGAGAACGCTCCGGTGCTCGGCGTCCGGCTGATGGTGTCGCCGCTCGTCGGGGGTCGAGCACCGAGTGAGAACGCTCCGGTGCTCGGCGTCCGGCTGATGGTGTCGCCGCTCGTCGGGGG
>DATHJG010000579.1:0-3206 GCA_035489875.1 Solirubrobacteraceae bacterium
CCCGTCGTCGAGCGCCGCCTTCAGCGCGTCGTAGTCGCGGACGTCGACCGCGGTGGCGATGATGCGGCGGTCGAGCGCCTCGACGGCCCCGACGGTCTCGGCCAGGTCATCCGCGGTGCCCAGCGGATAGGGGGCCGAGTCGATCTGCGACCCGATGTCGACGGCGACGATGTCGGCCCCTTCTTGAGCCAGCCTGATGGCGTGGCTGCGGCCCTGACCCCGGGCGGCCCCTGTGACGAAGGCGACCTTTCCCTTTAGACGACCCATCGTGTTCTCTCCCTCTTCCGCTCACGAATGTGTCCTAAGAACCTGATGGCTCGACGACACGGGCTCGTCTGAGACATCCCTAGTCCGACTCCCCAGTCGACCTCGGGCCTACATCGAGAGGACGATCCGTGGCCGAAGATGAGGTCCACGGGTTCGAGTGCCAGCGCGGTGTCGCCCGCACCGACAACGGTCATCTGGCCCCCGCGCGCCAAGCCGCGGAAGGCGGCCGACATCGCATCGCTGTTGGACGCGGTCGCGACCACGAGCTGTGCGCCGCCGAGGGCGAGGACGGACGAGATCTCACCGTGGAGCTGGTGGCCTACCTGCGCCCCGAGCAGCAGTTCGACTCCGAGCAGGCGCTCGTCGCCCAGATCGAGCTCGACGTCCAGCAGGTCCGCGACCTCGTGGGCGTCCCTGGCTCATGAGTGCGGTGCTCAGCGACGGCAGGAGTGGTCGCACGGTGCGCTGTCGGGCACAGCCCTCCCAGGTGCCGACCAACGCGATCGACTCGTCCAAGAGACGCATCACGGCGTCGCCCGCGACCACCTTGGGCTGGCGCGTCGTCACCGCGTCTTGAAGCACCGGCGTCGCGTAGGCCGCCAGCAAGATGCGCAGGAGCTTCGGGTGCCGGGGAGCGAGGACGCAGAGGAGTGGCGCCCATGCGCGTCGGACGGCGTGCCCGAGCCCGAGACCGGTTGCGAGCAGACCGCGGCCGATCAGGCCGCTCGCGAGGACGTTCGGACGAGGCGTGGCGTGCTGCAGCTTCCTGCTCAGCAAGAGCGCCTGGATCGCGGCTGCGCCGAGTGACGCTCGCGGACGTCCGGCAAGCGCCAGAGCCCATGGCACGGCCATCGACGGGCTGACGTTCGCGGCGGGCAGCGCGTGAGGGTGGCGGCGGGCCAGCATTCCGATCGATTGGGCGTACAGTCGGCGGCGGGCCGCGAACGCGCCGAGTCGGACGCGGTGGTCGTGCCAGACATGGGCGGAAGGGTCGTACCGAACGCGCCAGCCGGCTTCCACCAGGCGCCAGACCAGGTCGACGTCCTCCCCGATGTGCAGCGCATCGTCGAACCCCATGCCGGCGGCCTCACGGCGCACGACCAGGGCGGTGCTCGGCACGTACTGGGTGGTGAGGCCGGGCCCCACGAGTCCTCCGTCGGTACCCATGTCGAGCGCCGAGTGGCGCGTCTCGTAGCCTCCGACGACGCCGTCGCCGGGAGGCAACGCTCGGACACGTGGCGCAACGGCTCCGACGCAGGGATCGGCGAAGTGCCCCAGCAATGAGACGGCCCACGACCCTGGGACGACGACGTCTGAGTCAACGAACGCGACGTAGGGCGTCGAGCAGGCTGCGATGCCGCTGTTGCGTGCCGCGGCCGGCCCGGCGCAAGCCTCGTGGCGGATGACCTTCGCGCCATGCTGCGCGCAGACTCGGTGGACGGCGGCCACATGGGTGGAGCTGTCGTCGACCACAATGACGGGGGACTGCGGGCAGCTCTTGTTGATGGCCTCGAGGCATCGCGCGAGTTGGGTGTCGCGATCACGGACGGGCACGACAACGGTCATCGAGGCGGTCACCGTGGACCGATCCGGGTGCGGCATCAGCACTCCTGCATCGAGAAGCCGCCGCGCCAGCGTGCGAGCTCCGGCGCGGGAGCCGATCGGCGTTGGCCGTCGCCAGCCACCAACGATCCCGGCGCCAGCCTCGGCGAGCCGAAGAACCCGAAGGGGGGAACCGCCGACGAGGACGCGACCGCCATCGAAGACACGAACCGCCGGGCTGAGCGCGACGGCGAGGTGGGGAGCCGGCAGCTCCTGGCGTGGGCTCATCGGATCGGCTCGATCACACCGAAAGCCCACCGTCGACCGCGAGCGCGGCGCCGGTCACGCCGCTGGCCTCGGGGCCCGCGAGCCAGGCGATCATGGCGGCGACCTCATGCGGGTGGAGCAGTCGGCCGAGCGGTTGTTGCGCGGCGAATGCCTCAGCGGAGTCGAGCGCGTACAGGAGCGCTGACTCGTCGAGCATCGCGGTCCGCGTGGAGCCGGGGCTGACCGCGTTGGCGGTCACGCCTGTGCCGCGCAGCTCGGCGGCCATCGCCTTGACGAGGCCGACGACGCCGGCCTTGGCGGCGGTGTAGACCGCGAGCATGGGCAGGCCTCGGGTCGCCGCCGCCGACGCGACGGCGATGAAGCGCCCGTCGCGTGGTTCGGGACGTCTTAGAAGCGCCGGCACCGCGACGCGCGCTGACGTGATCACACCACGGAGATCGACATCCAGCACCGCGTCCTCTTGCGTGAGGGGCATCTCCCACAAGGGGACGCCGCCGGCGATGACGCCCGCCGCCGCGATCATGGCATCCAGGCCGCCGTGATCGTGCTCCGCGACGAGCACCGCCGCGGCCAGTTGGTCGGCGTCGGTGACGTCAGCGAGCACGGCGGTGACCGAACCGTTGGGATGGGCCTCTGCAGCGAGCGCGCGGAGCTCCGGCTCGCTTCCGAGGCCATAGGGGATACGAGGATCGTCACGTCCGCGGTCGACGGCGATCACGTCCCACCCATCGGCGGCGAGCGCCCGGACAGTGGCGGCGCCCACTCCTCGCGCAGCCCCCGTGACCACGGCCACCCGGCTCATGCCGCGGGTTCCTGACCCTCCGCGGAGTAGCGCACGAGAGCCTCACGCCCAGCCCGCTGCAGTGCGCGCAGATAATCCAGATGGTCGGCCCAGCGCGGGTCGTCGACGAGCTCAGCGGCGAGGTCCGCGGTGTCGGCATGCGCGTCCAGCAACTCGTATACCAAGGCGGTGACATCGCCAGTGATGCCGCGGCCACGAGCTTGGACTGCAGCTTGCAACGCCTCGACGTCGCTGATTGGTCGCTCACGATCGTGTGGTGGCGGCGGCTCCTCCCACGGCACATGATCGCCGCGAAGCGTGGCCTGAG
>DATHJG010000580.1:0-2058 GCA_035489875.1 Solirubrobacteraceae bacterium
AATCGGACGGATGACGGCTGAACCGATCCCCTTTGCCGCAAGTCCAGCCCCGATCGCACGCATCCCATCCGGGATCGTCATCCCCTGAAGCCGGACGTGGGCCCGGTCACCGAATCGCTGAACGTCCATCACTCCGGGGACAGCCGCCAGCACCTCCAGGGGCGGTCTCTGCAACTCGACGGAGACTTCCAGGAGCTGTCCAATCGAGCCCTGCAACGCCGCCGGGCGATCGATCGCGAGGAGGCGTCCATCGTGCAGAAGCGCCACACGGCCGCAGCGCTCGGCTTCATCGAGATAGGGCGTGGCCATGACGATCGTGAGGCCGCCGGCCAGGAACTCGGAAAGGAGCTTCCAGAACTCGCGGCGCGACACCGGGTCCACGCCCGTCGTCGGTTCGTCGAGCAGGAGAATCCGTGGCGCGTGCACCAGCGTGCACGCGAGTGCCAGTTTCTGCTTCATCCCGCCTGACAACTGATCGGCACGCCGTGATCGGAACGCGGTCAGCTGGGTCATCTCGAGCAGGCGGTCGCGCGTCGGCGCGTACTGGCGGACGCCGTGAATCTCTGCGAAGAAGCCAACGTTCTCGTCAACCGTCAGGTCGCCGTAGAGAGAGAAGCGCTGCGACAGATAGCCGACGGCGGCGGTGAGGGCCCGGTGCTCCCGGACAGGGTCGTGGCCCAGCACGCGGACTTCGCCCGCGTCGCGCTGGAGAAGTCCGCACGCGAGACGGATGGAGGTCGTCTTCCCCGCACCGTCGGGCCCGATGAGACCGAACATCTCGCCAGGGGAAACCTCGAACGACACGTCAGCGAGCGCGGTCGTCGCGCCGTACCGTTTCGTCACGCGATCAAAGCTCATGGCCGGGATGGGCACTGATGTCTCCGGAAACAGCAACTACTGGGGCAGCTCGGCTTCGACCGGCATTCCGGACTTGAGCACCCCGTCGCGATTGTCGACCGTCACCTTGATGCGATACACGAGCCTGGATCGCTCCTCCGCCGTCTGCACATTGCGCGGCGTGAACTCGGCCCGTGGAGAAATGAACGTGATCGATCCCTCGAGGCGCTGGCCTGCGTCCGTGACCAGCGTCACGTTCTGGCCGAGGCGCAGCCGTGGCACGACCGGCTCGTCGACGTAGACATTCGCCCACGGATGCGCGAGATCGGTGACGACCACGATGGGGGTGCGTGGCGTGACGATTTCTCCTGCGTCGACGAGCTTCGACGTGACAATGCCGCCGACCGCCGACGTCAGGACGGCATCCCGCGCGTTCTTCTCGAGCCCCTCGATCTGAGCGTCGACCGCGGCGACCCTTGCACGAGCACCGGCGATCTCCTCGGCGCGGGCGCCCGCCTTCAGCCGGGCCACGCCTTCGGTCGCTGCTAGCGTCCGCTCCCGCGCCGCGGACACTCTCGCGGCCGCCACGTCGCGCCTCGTCGCCGCATCGTCGCGCTGCTTGCGGGAGCCGGCGTTTTTAGCGAGCAGCGCCTCGAAGCGCTGCAGATCGGCTGACGCCGACTGCAGCTCGGACTCTGCCGCCTGCACATCCGCGCGCGCCGACTCGGCCTGGGCGGCCGCCTGCCGAACGTCTTCGACGCGCGCACCGGCGGCGAGGAGCCGCAGCTGCGCGAGGGCTTGATCCCGCTCGGCTCTTGCCCGGCGGAGCGCGATCTCGACATCGGCCGTATCGAGACGGGCGACGCGGGCGCCGGCCGTGACGGCATCCCCTTCACGGACCGTGACCTCGAGCACGCGGCCCCCGACCTCCGGCGCGACACGCACTTCCGTCGCTTCCACGTACCCCGAGGCGCGTTGCGGCCCCTGGTTCGCCTTCGAGCGGCACGCGGCGGAGACGCTCGTGAAGAGCCCTGCCACGACAAGCGATGCGACGATCCGGCGGAGCCGACTCACCGTCATGATGTGAACCCTTCCAGCGTGCCGAGCGTGACCCGCTGGATGTGCGCGACGACCTCGCGGCGTTCGAGGCGATCGGCTCCAGCCACACCCCGCTCCTCCAGCCGTTTGCGGACCTCGGTGCTCGCGAAGTACAGCAGCAGC
>DATHJG010000581.1:0-2076 GCA_035489875.1 Solirubrobacteraceae bacterium
CCCGCGTTGGTCACCGGGATCCAGAAGTTGAACCCATGCGGCACCGCCGTCGCGGGGATGTTGTTGCCGCGCGAGAAGCTGCCCGTCGAGTTCGTGCCGCGGTTGGTGACGACCCAGTCGGACGGGCGCGAGCGCTGCTTCTGCGGCGGGCTCGCCTCGATCTTCACGTCGTCGACCCAGCCGCCGAACTCGGCCGGGCCGTCCGGGTTGTCGTAGGCGACGAGGATCCGATCGATCGTCTTCCCCGCCGCGACGGCGCCGATCCGCGACCGCTTGAAGTTCCACTGATTGGTGTAGAGGGTCTTGGACGCGTGCTGGCCCCTGGGGCTCAGCGTGGCGCCGTGCTGGTCCTCCGCGCCCAGGTCGCTCAAGTACGTCCCGTCCGTGAACGCGAGGTCGAGTGACGCGTAGGTGCTCGGGTAGCTGAGGTCGTCCTCGACGAAGTCGGGATAGATCAGATACGACAGCTCCGTGCGCGGATTCACCGGCACGTCGACGTCGAACACCTTGTTGAAAGAGAAGCCCCGGTCCTCGGACGTGTGCATGCCCGCGTACCGCAGCGCCTTCAACCCGGTGAAGCCGGCGCCGGACTTGGCGGTATAGCCGCCGCGCGGGCCGCTCCCCACCTTGCTCTCCATGTCGGAGGGCGGCGGCGGCGCGGTGTCGCCGTTCGCGAGCTGGAGCTCGGCCAGCTGCAGGATGTCGTCACCGTGGTTGGCGGTGACGTCGAGTCGATAGTGGCGGTACGTCGTCGTGTTCTGGAACCGGTACTCCTTGGTCTGGAAGCGCTCCGGGAAGTCCTGGCCGGTCTGGCGGTCGAGCACAGTCCAGGCCTGGCCGTCGTTCGAGCCCGAGAGCGTCCAGTCCCTCGGATCGCGCGCCGCGGCGTCGTTCGCGGAGACCAGCGCGTAGTGCACGATGGCGACGGGCTCCGCGAGCTCCAGCTCGATCCAGCCCGTCGGCTCGAACACGAGCCACTTGGTCTGCGAGGAACCGTCGACGAGGTTCTCCGCCACCTCCCCGCCCTCCGTGTTCTCGCCGCTCGCCCGCACCGCGACCACCGTGTCGCTCACGTCACCCGGCAGGTCCGAGCGCGCAGGCCCCGTGACGCCGGCGGTCCGCTTGTCGCCGTTCGCGTCCAGGTCGACCGTGTTCGTCCACCCCGGCTGGGGATCGGCGTCCTCGAACGACGACGCGAAATCGCCGGAGGCGGCCAGTGCCCCCGGGCCGCAGGCGAGCGCGCCTGCGCACGCGATCGCCACCGCACATGCGAACGCCGGCAGCGTTCCTACCCGAGCGCGCGTCATCACCGTCAAGCCTCCCCTGACCCGGTTCCCTGCGAGGCATGACAACGTTGTCACCCCTCCCCGCCGAAACACTACCACCGCGGCCGCCGGCACGCGACCACGAGCGTCCGGCAGGCGACCACCGGCGGCTAGGCGTCCGGCTTGCGGCGGTCGCGCTTGATCTCGCCGCGGCGCTTCTTGTCCTCCACCCGGCGGCGCTTGCTCGCCTTGGTCGGGCGCGTCGCCGTGCGCGGACGGCGGACCTCGAGCGCGTGCGCCAGCCGGTCGGCGAGCCGCTCCAGCGCCAGCTCGCGGTTGCGCAGCTGCGAGCGTGTGTCCTGCGCTGCCGCGGTCACGCGCGGGCCGAGACGGGCGGTGACGCGCGCCTTCTGCGCGTCCGACAGCGCGCTCGACGCGGCCACGTCGAACACCGCCTCGACGCGCGAGGCCGTCACGTTGGCGTGCTGACCTCCGGGCCCGGAGGAGCGGCTGGTGCGTAGCTCGATCTCGGAGAGCGGAACGGCCAGGCCGGGGCGTACGGGCAGCTCGTCGGCCATGAACGTGAAAGAGATCACATCCAGGCGCTTGGCAACGGCGCGACTTCCCGCCACCATGCCGGTTAGGGTGGTTACAGGTCAGGCCGCGATTTCCGCGAACGAGGAGCCCTGAGAAGTTGGAAGCGTCAGCGCTGCACGCACCGTCCAGGCTCAGCCGGTTCCCGCTCGGCGCCCCGCTGCTGCGGCTGCGGTCCGACGAGCAGCTCGTGGCCCTGTTCCGAGCCGGCTCGGAC
>DATHJG010000582.1:0-2870 GCA_035489875.1 Solirubrobacteraceae bacterium
CTGGGGCAAGCTGCACCAGGTCGAGATCGCCGAGGCGCGCGAGCGCTTCGACCGGCTCCAGCTCTGGCGGGCCGCGGGCCAGGAGATGCAGCAGTCCCACTCCACGCGGCAGCCGCGTGTTCCCGGGGTCTACTAATCTAACGTCGCCGAAGGCGAGCGGCGAGGAACGAGCACGCTCGCCTGGCAGGCGAAACCGGATACGGAAGGCGAGCGGCGAGGAACGAGCACGCTCGCCTGGCAGGCGAAACCGGATACCGAAGGCGAGCGGCGAGGAACGAGCACGCTCGCCTGGCAGGCGAAACCGGTTACTCGGTTGGAACCCGGTATCGGCCGCGTTGCCAGCACCGGAACCTTTCCAGCGGTCCCGGACATATATGGGGTAATGCACACGCCCGGACCCGACGCCCGCCGCCGTCTGATCGCACTCCTGCTCGCGCGCGGCGAGATCGGCTCAGGGTCCGTCGCCGGCGAGGCCGGTCGCGAGCGCGTCGACGAGCCGGCGGAAGGAGTCGTCGGCGTCGACGGCGAGGCCGAAGCCCCCGCTCGCTTCAAGCGCGGCGAATCCGTGGACCGCGCTGCGTAGCGCCCGGACGGCGTGGATCAGGTCGTCGCCCTCCAGCCCTGAGCCGCCCAGGACCGACGTCAGCACGTCGACGGCGTCGGCGGCGGCCTCCTGGTGCTCGGTGTCGCCCGGCGCGGGCGCCGCGACCGTCGCCGCGTAGCCGCCGGGGTGTGCGCGGGCGTAGTCGCGCTGGGCGTGCGCGACCGCGGCGATCGCGGCGCGGCCGGAGCGCCCGGTCGCGGCGCGGCGCAGCGCGGTCGCCAGCTCGCGCGTGGACCGGGTCGCGACGCCGCGGAGCAGGCCGGCGCGGCCGTCGACGTGGTTGTAGAGCGACGGGGGGCGGACCCCCAGCATGGCGGCGACCCGCGCCAGCGTCACCGCCTCGACCCCTTCGGCGTCCGCGATCGCGACGGCAGCGTCGACGACCTGGTCGCGGTCGAGCCCGCGGCGCGCCACGCTCAGGCGGCGCGCGCGATCGCGCGATCCATGGCGGCGCCGGGCGCCTCCACGACCTTGCCATGTCCCGTCGCCAGCCGGGCGGGGTCGAGCGCCCGCAAGGCGCGCGCCGTCGCGAGCGCGGTCGGCTTGTGCCAGGTGGCCATGGCCGGCAGCGGGAAGCGCGGGTTGGGCTTGGCGGTCGTCGCGACGCCGCCCAGCGTGGAGTACGCGTCGGCGGCGTACAACGTGCGGTCGCGCGTGTCGAGGAGCGTGAGCTGGCCGGGCGTGTGGCCGGAGGCGGCGTGAACCTCCAGCGAGCCGACGCGCTCGCCGGGCGCGATCGTCCGCGTCGGCCGGGTCTTGGCGCCCGGGAATCCGCCGCGCAGCTTGGCCTGCGGCTCGTCCGGATCCAGTGACTTGTCCTTGCGCAGCAGGCGCGCGTCGCGCGCCGAGATCAGGATCTCGGCATCCGGCAGCGCGACGGCCAGGGCGTCGAGCGCGCCGATGTGGTCGCCGTGGGCGTGGGTGAGCACGATCCGCCTGATCGGCGCGCCGAGCGCCGCGGCGGCGGCGAGGAGCTTCTTGTGGGCGCGCGGCAGCAGCGTGTCGACGAGCGTGAGCCCGTCCTCCTCCTCGACGAGGTACGCGTTGACGACGCCGAGCTGGCTGATGCGATGAACAGGCATAGGCGTCAGACTAACACGATTAGTCTGACGCCTACTGCAGGAGCTGCTCCGTGCGGCAGTCGCGCGGGTCCTTGTCGTCGCGCCAGCGGCTCACCTTGGTCCCGTGGCGGATGCGGTCGTTCGACACGTGGTCGAACGTGACCTCGACCACCAGCTCCGGCCGCAGCTCGATCCACTCCAGCTCGCGCTCGTTGTCCCAGCGGCTCGGATCGCCCATGCCGCGCTGACCGGTCTCGTAGGGCGCGAGGCGGCCCGGCAGCTCGCGCTTCTCGGCCGCCTTGAAGCCCGACGTGTGCCCGACCACCCGCAGCTCGCCGGCCTCGTCGTAGAGGCCGAGGATGAGCGAGCCGACGGTGTTCTCCTCCTTGCCGGGCCGCCAGCCGACGACGACCGCGTCGATCGTGCGGACGCGCTTGATCTTGACCATCCCGACGCGCTCGCCCGGGCGGTACTGCGCGTCCTGGCGCTTGGCGATCACGCCCTCGGCGTCCTGCAGCCAGACCTGCGCGTCGGCGGGGTCCTCGGTCGCGGGCGTGAGGTCGACGGGCTCCGCGACGAGCGCCGCCAGCCGGTCGCGGCGCTGCGCCTGGGGCAGCTCGAACAGCACGTCGTCCCCGTCCGCGAGCAGGTCGAACGCGATGAAGCGGGTCGGCGTCTCCTCCGAGAGCATCTTGATCCGCGACGCCGCGGGGTGGATGCGCTGCCCGAGCGCGTCGAAGTCCTGCCGGCCGTCGCGGTCGAACAGGACGATCTCGCCGTCGAGCACGTAGCGGCCCTCCGGGAAGCGCAGCTCGGGGAAGTAGCGCGAGAGCGGCCGGCCGTTGCGCGATTGCAGGTGCACGTCGGTCCCGTCGACGAACGCGATCGCGCGGAAGCCGTCCCACTTGGGCTCGTAGACCCAGCCGTCCCCGGTCGGCAGCGCCTTCGCCGTCTTGGCGAGCTGCGGCAGGACCGGCGGCGACAGCGGGAGCGACATCGATCCGCGATGCTATCTGGCCGATGCTCGAGCTTCGACCCGCCCCAGCTCCTCGCGGAGCTGGGGGGCGGGGAGATCGTGCACGCCGGCACGTGGTTCGTGGCCGTGCTGGCGTGACGTAGCGGGGAGGGTCAGCGAATCGGGGTGCGCTCGTCGAAGCCGGGCCGGGTGTCGGCGCCGAACTTCACCGCGAGTGCGTCGATCGCGC
>DATHJG010000583.1:0-2788 GCA_035489875.1 Solirubrobacteraceae bacterium
CGAGGCCGGTCTCCCTCAGGACCTGCTCGACCACGCCCGGGAAGGCGGGGTCGCGAAGCTGGCTGACGGCGACGTTCACCGAGATGCGCAGCGGGTGGCCGGCGGCGGTCCAGGCCGCCGCCTGCTTGCACGCGTGGGACAGCACGTACTGCCCGATCGCGGTGATCTGCCCCGTCTCCTCGGCGGTCGGGATGAACTCCATCGGCGGCACCAGCCCGCGCTCGGGGTGCTCCCAGCGCACGAGCGCCTCCGCCGCGACGATCCGCCCGGAGCCGACCTCCAGGAGCGGCTGGTAGTGCACGAGCAGCTCGTCGCGCTGGAGCGCCTGCCAGAGGTCGTGCTCCACCGCGATGTGCTGCGTCGCCCGCTCCTGCAGCGCGTGGTCGAACAGCATCCAGTCGCGGCTGGTGATCCGTGCCTCGCGCATGGCGCTGTCGGCCTCGCGCAGGAGCTGATCCGGGCTCGTCGCGGGCGTGCGCGCCGTCGCGACGCCGATCGCGCCCTTCACGACGATCCCCGCCGCCGGCCCGCGGAACGGCCGCTCCAGGCAGCGCAGCAGGCGCTCGGCGATGGCGCCGGCCTGCTCGTCGCGCACGTCCGGGCAGAGGACGACGAACTCGCCGCCGAAGCGCGCGAGCGTGGCGCCCGGGTCCAGCGCGTCGGACAGGCGCGCGGCGACCTCCACGACGACGCGGTCCCCGGCGTCGTGCCCGAACCCGTCGGTGACGATGTCGAGGCGATCGAGGCCGACGCAGAAGACGGCGACGCCGTCCCCGCCGGCTGCGAGCACGGTCGCGAGCTGGTCGCCGAGCAGCGCCTTGTTGGGCAGGCCGGTCAGCGGATCATGCGTCGCCTGGAACAGCAGCTGCGCCTCGTGGCCGGCGCGGACGTCGAGCATCGCGTTGAACTCGCGCGCCAGCGTGACGAGCTCGGCGGTCCCGGTCTCGGCCACCCGCGTCGCGTCCGGGTCGCGGGCCGCGCCCGACACGGCGTCGATGACGCGCCGCAGCGGCCCCGCGACGCGGCGATTGAGCATCCACACCGCCACGACGAGCACGAGCAGCGCCAGCAGGCCGGCCAGCAGGTTCCGGGTCAGCGCGCCGCGCGCGTCCGCGAGGACCGCCGAGCGGCGGACGCCCGCGAAGACGCGCCAGTCGCTGCCGGCGACGTCCGCCGCACCAAAGATGCGGCGCGTCCCGTCGACGCCGTTCCAGTCGCCCGCGGTCGCGGTGGCGGGGAAGCGCCCGGCGGGACCCGCTCGTCGCTCGGACGTGGACAGCACGGCCTGCGCGGAGCGATCGACGAGAGTGAAGCTGACCTGGTCCGAGCCGGCGTAGTCGCGCGCGAGCGTGCTCGCCATCGCCGGCACCTGGATGAACATCGTCACCGCGCCCGCCGCGGGCTCGGCCTTGTCGATCGGCGCGGTGACGACGACCGCGCGCTGCCCCGACGCGGCGTCGGTCGCGTCCGAGTCGACGATCAGCTCGGGCGAGCGCAGCGCCGCGTCGAGCCAGTCGCTGCCGGCGTGCACGCCGGCCGCGACGACCTCGGGCGACGGGTCCGAGGAGCAGACCACGCCGCCGTCGGGGCCGACGATGTCCAGGCGCAGGCCGGCGGTGGCCGAGAGCGAGCAGTCGTCGGGCTTGGCGAAGACCTTCTGCAGGCCGGGCTGGGCGGCGAGCCCGGCGACCGTCTGCTGAGCGGTCGAGAGCGCCTCGGCGGCGGACGCGGCGGCGCGCTTCGCCTGCACCGACATGTCCTCGATCGCCCCGTCGCGAGCCTCGCCGGCGCTCCAGAAGAAGCCGTACGCGGAGGCGCTGCCGACCGCGACCACGGCGGCCGTCACGATCACGATCAGATAGGTCCGGACCGACCACGGCTGCGGCCGACGACCGGAGCCGATCACGCGGCCGCGAGTCCGTTCCACCCCGGTGACCTGCTTCATCTGCATCGAAGCCCGCTCTCCGCTTGTCGGGGTGCTGACCTCAGCACGACCGGGACCCTATCGGCACAGTGCCGGAGAACGGTCAATCTCTTCGGGTGGTCTGGACCGATGGCCGACGTCAGTACAGCCCGGTCGCCGGCGCGCCGTCCGGCGTGACGCCGTAGGAGAGCAGGCGCGGACGGGGGCCCAGCTCGATCGTCGTGAGGCTCGCGTTCGGCGGCGAGCCGAAGGACAGCGCGTCGCCGCCCGTGACGTGCGCGCACGTCGCGCGGATGCAGCCGCCGTGGGAGACGACGAGCCAGGGCCCGCCGGCGGCGATCAGCGCGTCGGCCGCGCGCGCCACGCGCGCGGCGAACGCCTCCCACGGCTCCCCGTCCGGCGCCGTGCGCGCGCCGCCGCGCCAGTTCGTCAGCCCGTCCGCCTCCGCGTCCACCTCCGCCGCGGTGCGGCCGCCCCAGGCGCCGACGTCGATCTCCCGCCACGCCGGGTCGTACGTTCCCGGCTCGAGCCCCAGCAGCGCCGCGGTCTCCCGCGCGCGCCCGAGGTCCGAGCAGACCACGCGCTCCGGCGGCACGCCGAGCCGCGCGACCAGCGGCGCCAGGGCGACCGCCTGTGCGCGGCCCTCCGCGGACAGCGGCGGGTCGAGCTGCCCTTGGAGCCGGTGCTCGGCGTTCCAGGTGGACTCGCCGTGGCGGACGATGTGCAGCAGGGCTAGAAGGCGCCCCGGCGGCTCAGCACCGCCGGGATCGTCTTGAGCAGGATCGTGAGGTCGAGCCCGACCGACCAGCGCTCGAGGTAGAGGAAGTCGAGCCGCACGAGGTCGTCGAAGTCGAGCTCGGAGCG
>DATHJG010000584.1:0-3391 GCA_035489875.1 Solirubrobacteraceae bacterium
CGCCGCACGCCGGCACGTCCCGCGCGCGGACGGCGCGCTCCGCGCCCGGCTGGCGACGCGGCCGCTGATCGACGTCGACCTCCACATGCACACCGACCACTCGTCGGACTGCGCCACGCCGGTCGACGTGCTGCTCGCGACCGCGCGCGAGGAGGGCCTCGGGGCGATCGCCGTCACCGACCACAACGAGGTCTCCGGCGCGCTCGACGCACGCGCCAAGGCCGAGGAGTACGGCCTCAAGGTGATCGTCGGCGAGGAGGTCATGACCGGGCACCAGGGCGAGGTGATCGGCCTGTTCCTGCAGGAGAAGATCCCGCGCGGGATGACGCTCGGCGAGACGATCGCGGAGATCAAGCGCCAGGGCGGCCTCGTCTACGTCCCGCACCCGTTCGACCGCATGCACTCCGTGCCGGACTACGAGCACCTGCTCGCGGTGGTCGAGGACGTCGACGCGATCGAGGTCTTCAACCCGCGCATCGCGATCCCGGCCTACAACGAGGAGGCGGTGCGCTTCGCCGGCAAGTACCGGATCGTCGGCGGCGCGGGCTCGGACGCGCACGTGGCGCAGGGGCTCGGCTCGCTGCGCATCCGCATGCGCGACTTCGACGGCCCGGAGGAGTTCCTCGCCTCGCTCGCCGACGCCGACATCGTCGGCCGCCCGTCATCGCTCTACTACGCCCAGGTGCAGGCGCTGAAGTTCCTCCAGACGCGCGCCACGCCCCCATCGGCGCGGCGGGCCGCGCGCGAAAGGAAGATCCGCCGGGCGACGTCCGGCCGCAATCGTTGATGCAGGGACAAGGGGAACCACGCGGCACGGCCAAACCCCTCGCTGGGATGCCGGCCACCGATGACGAGATCCGCGAGAAGTACCTGGAGCGAGCGATCCGCGAGCTCAACCACTTCACCCGCGACCTGCAGAGCTGCACCGCCTGTCCGCGCGGAAGCCTGATGCCGATCCTCGGCTCCGGCCATCCGCAGGCGGACGTGTTCCTGTTGAAGTACGCGCCGACCGCTTCGGAGATCGAAGAGGGCGTCGCGTTCTACGGGCGCTCGGGGACGGCGTTGATGAAGTCGCTCAAGCGGCTGGAGATCGACCCGCTCGCGGTGTACGGGACGCTGTGCGTCAAGTGCCCAGTGTCCGACACGGCGCTCGCGGCGCCGGAGTGCGTCGCACGGCTGGTCGAGGAGATCGCGATCGTGCAACCGCGGATCGTGGTCGTCATGGGGCCGGAGGCGCTCGAGACGCTCAACGAGCTGGCGCTCCCGCTCGCCCAGGAGGTCGCCGACCAGCCCGGCGAGATCCAGTCGCTGACGCCGTCGATCGAGGCGCTCTACGTCCCGAACATCGACCATGCGCTCGACGAGGAGGCGGCGAAGCGCGCGTTCTGGACGGCGTTCCGGAAGCTCGGCGAGTGGTACGCCGACTTCCCGCCCTACTGAGCCGCCACGGCTATCTGATCCGGACCGGCGTGCCGACCGGCATGAGCTTCACGAGCCGGACGATCTTCGCGTTCGGCAAGCGCACGCAGCCGTGCGACGGGCGGCCGGGGATGAGCTCGGGCTGGTTGGTGCCGTGGATGCCCACGACGCCGCCGCCCGGCCAGTCGGTGAGCGTGTCCGAGTAGGCGGACGTCCCGAACGCCCACGGGCCGTACACCGGGTTGCCGCCGAGGTTGCGCAGCCGCTCGCGGATCCAGAACTTGCCCTTCGGCGTGATCGTGCCCGGCGCGCCGATGCCGACCCGCGACGTCCAGATCTCCTTGCCGCGCTTGCGCAGCGTCGCCGTGAGCGTCCGCCGGTCGATCGTCAGGTGGGTCTCGACCTCCTTGAGGTTCGAGAGCTGCTCCTCGCGCACCCAGCCGGTGCGGCCGTTCGGCCGGCCGGGGACGCGGATCTGCAGCCAGACGCGCTCCTCGTCGTCCAGGCGCGACTCGAGCACGACGTAGACCTCGGGCAGCCCGTCCTCGGTGTTCCAGCGCAGCTTGGCGATCGTCCTGCCCCGCTCCGACGGCTTGGAGCGGATCTTGCCGATCAGGTTCGTGTGTCCCCAGCGCGTCAGCGTGCGCTCGTTGGAGAGTCGCTCGTCGCCGAGCGGCGAGCGGTCGCCCTTCTGGCGCAACGGCGGCGTGTCGGCCGCCGACGCCGTGACCGGCGCGGCCAGGCCGGCGAGCAGGAGCGTGAAGGTGAGGAGTCGGTGCGTCATGGGGACCGGATTCTAGGTCGGCGATCCGGCGGCGCCCCCGCGAGGGAGCGCCGCCGTTTCGGTTCGATCAGCCCGTGAACTGCGGCTGGACCACCTGGGCCGCGCAGCGTCGGAAGCTCAGTCGCAGCGTGCGCGCCTTCGTGCGGGAGCTCGCCTTGAACACCACGCGGGCGGTGACGCGATGCACGCCGACGGCGCTGCCCGGCCGAACCTTCACGCGGAACACGCTCTGGCCGGACTTCGCGACGAGCCGCTTGAGCTTCGCGCCGTCGACGTAGAACGTGACGTTGGCGATCTTCCGGCCGCGCACGGTCGCGTTGAACGCCTTCTTCACGCACCCGCTCGGCCCGCCCAGCCTCGCGGTGCCGGAGACGATCTCCTCCGGCAGCACCTGCTGCTGGTCCGCGAGCGTCGTCGGGAACGCGTCCGTGTCGCTCACCGGGCGGCCGTTGAAGTCCTTCGCGGTCACCGTGGCGGTGTTCACGAAGGTCCCCGCGGGCTGGCCGGTCGTCTGGGCGGTGCACGTGTAGATCCACGTGTCGCCCGGGTCGAGCTGGCCCGGCGTGGCGTCGGAGCCGGTGTTCGGGCCCGCCGGCGGCTGCTCGCACTTCGGGTCGGTGACGCCGACCTCCTGAGCCGCGAACGGCACATCACCAGGGTTGGTGACCGTCAGCGTGTACCCGAGCGGCGTCCCGACCGTGGCGGTCGCCGGGCCCGTCTTCTCGATGTCGATCGCCGGGTGCAGCACGCGCACCTGGTGGTCGTCGGTGGACGTGACCGTCTTGCCGAGGTCGTCCGTGCCGGTCGCGGTGGCGACGTTGCGGATCGGGTTCTCGTCGCCGATCTTGTGACCGGCCGGGATCTGCTTGGCGCACGTGAACGTCCACGTCTCGCCGTGGTCCAGGACGTCGTCGGCGTTGCCGCCGGTCTTGTCCGTCGGGCCGCTCACCGGCGCGCAGCGGTCATCGCTGACCGTCACGCCTGCCAGCGGGGTGTCGCCGGGGTTCGTGACCGCGAACGTGTAGGTCACCGTGTCGCCGGCGTACGCGAGCTCGGCGCCCGTCTTCTGCACCGCGATCGCGGGGTGGATGATCGTCGTGTCGTGGCTGTCGGTGGCGGTGACCTCGTTGTCCGCCAGGTCGAAGGCGTGCGCGGTGGCCACGTTGTGGATCGGGTTCTCCTCCTCGG
>DATHJG010000585.1:0-5597 GCA_035489875.1 Solirubrobacteraceae bacterium
GAGGGTGAGGGTGAGGTGGCCGGGGCGGGACGGGGGCGAGCTGAGCGCCGTACACCGGCCGAGTGTCGTGAATGTCTCGTGATGCGAGACATTCACGACACTCGCCGGCTGTGAATCGCATGTGCGCGCGGGCGTTCCCGCGGAAACGCCTTCCACGGCCCGGGCCTTCCCTCAATGCCAGCCGTACACCAACGCCGAGCCCGTCACCCACACACCGCTACCGCTCCACCCGCGCACCCGCGCACCGCGGAATCAATCGTCTAGGCCGCACGGTCACGTTCCCGACGTCTCGGCCTCGCGGCGGCCGCTGCGGCTCGCGAACCCATCGGCGGCCGGTACCGGGCCGGAGGGCATGTCCGGTGAGGACGGGATCACGGCGTGCACGGTCGTGCCGTGGCCCGGCGGGGAACGGACCTCGAGCCGACCGTCGAGCGCCGCGACCCGATCGGCCAGGCCGCGGAGCCCGGAGCCCTTGGCCGGGTCGGCGCCGCCGACGCCGTCGTCGGTGACCTCCACGACGACGCGCCCGCCGTCGCTGGTGACCGCCACGCGGGCGTGGCTGGCGCGCGCGTAGCGGGCGACGTTCGTGGTCGCCTCGGCCACGACGAAGTAGACCGCGGCCTCCACCGCGTCCGGCAGCCGGCCCTCGGGGGCGGCGACGATCTCGACCGGCACCGGCATGCGCTGGGCGAGCGCTTCCAGCGCCGCGCCGAGGCCGCGGTAGGACAACACCGCCGGGTGGATGCCACGGGCGAGCTCGCGCAGGTCGCGGATCGCCGCCTCGAGCTCGTGTGCCGCGGTGTCGAGGAGCTCGCCTGCCGCCTGCGGGTCGCGCTCGAGCCGCGAGCGCGCAGTCCGCAGCGCGATCGCGAGCGCGACGAGCTGCTGCTGCGCGCCGTCGTGCAGGTCGCGCTCGATCCGCCGCCGGGCGGCGTCGGCACTCTCGACGATGCGTGCGCGCGACGCGCGCAGCTCCTGCACGTTCGCCCGCAGCTCGGCGTCGAGCCGCTCGTTCTCCAGCGCCAGCGCCGCGGCCCCGCCGACGGCCCGCACCAGCTCGCGCTCCTCGGCCACCGACGCGTCGTGCACGAGCATCGCGACCGGCTGGCCGTCGTGCTCGACCGGCGTGCACCTCTGGCCCGAGTCCTCGCCCGGGAGCTCGACGGCGACGCCCGCCGCGTCGACCCACTCCTCGCGCTCCGGCAGCCAGTAGGCCAGGTGCAGCGACGGGTCGCCGAGCGCGTCGGCGAGCGCATCGCGCAGCGCGCCGCGCCGCAGGCCGGCGCCGAGGCGCGCGACCAGCTCGCTCACGGCGGCGGCGCCCGCCACGCGGCTGCGCAGCAAGCCGAAGAGGAACGCGAACGGCACGGCCGCGAGCGCGATCACCCGCGCGCGCTCGAGCGTCTCCTGCGCGCCCGTGGACGCGTCGGCCACGCCGAGCACCGCCCACACCGCATAGAGCGCGAGCACCAGGCCGCCGCTCACGTACACGGGCGCGAGCGCGCGCCGCTGTGACGGCGTGGACTCGCCCCAGCGCCGGACCAGGACCGCGCCGAGCAGCACGATCAGCGCCGCCACCGCTCCCAGGCGGACCTTCGCGAGCGTCGAGAACAGGTCCGGCTCGTCGGCGACCAGCAGCGGATTGGCCGGCAGCCCGAGGCGCTCCGTGTTCTCGACCAGCATGCACCCCCACCATGCGACCGTCGCGACGAGGTACGACGCAGCCGCCAGCGCCCGCGCTCCGCGCGTCTGCAGGCGCCCCGACGGGAACGCGAGCAGGATGTGGAAGAGGACCGCGTAGGGGAGCGCGATCAACGTCAGGCCGGCGATGAACGACCACGACTCGGTGGTCACGATCAGGCCCGACAGGCAGTAGCTGAAGCCCACGCCGACCATCAGCGCGCCGAAGCGGTTCTCCGGGCGCCGCAGCCACGCGAGCAGGCCCGTCCCGATGAAGGCGGCCCCGATCACCGGGCCGAAGATCGCGATCAGGTCACGGTGGTGGCCGCCCACGCTCTGGATGGCGAGGGCGAGCAGGACGGCGCACACGACCGCACCCGCGAGGGCGAGACCGGCCAGCGCGCGCCTGAGGCTTGGCGAGGAAGCTGACAGGGCAACAGTTGAGCCTACTGCGCGAACGCCGTCAGCTCGCGCCGGCGGCCGCCTCGCCGGCGCGGGCGGCGTGGCGCGCCATGAGCTCCTTCTGCACGTTGCGCGGCTCGCTGCCGTCGGGCGTGCGGCGGGTCCAGGTCCCGTCCGCGTCGAGCGTCCAGGCGTTGGTGTTGTCGGCCATGCTGCGTTCGAGCGTGTCGAGCAGATCGGCGCGCAGGTACTCGTCGCGCACCGGCGCAAGCAGCTCCACGCGCGTGTCGAGGTTGCGCGGCATGAGGTCGGCCGAGCCGATCATGATCGTCTGGTCGCCGTCGCGCTCGAACGCGTAGATGCGCGAGTGCTCCAGGAAGCGGCCGACGACGGAGTGCACGGTGATGTTCTCCGACACGCCCGGGACGCCGGGGCGCAGGCAGCAGATGCCGCGGATGTTGAGCTCGACCAGGACGCCCGCCTGCGATGCCCGGTAGAGCGCCTCGATGCAGCGCTTGTCGACCAGCGAGTTCATCTTCATCACGATCCGAGCGGAGCGGCCGCCCTGCTTCGCCGAGACCGTGCGCTCGATCTCCTGGATGATCCCGGCGCGCATGTGCGACGGCGCGACGAGCACGCGCCGGAACGCGCCGGGGCGGGCGAAGCCGGTGAGCTGGTTGAACATGTCGGCGACGTCCGCGCCGATCTCCTCGTCGCACGTGAGCAGCCCGAAGTCCGTGTAGAGCCGCGCGGTCTTCTGGTGGTAGTTGCCGGTCCCGACGTGCACGTAGTGGCGCACGCCGTCGCCTTCGCGACGCACGATCAGGATCGTCTTGGCGTGCGTCTTGAGGTTCGGGAGCCCGTACACGACGTGGACGCCGGCCTCCTCCATCTTGCGTGCCCAGCCGATGTTCGCGCGCTCATCGAAACGCGCCTTGAGCTCCACGAGGCAGACCGCCTGCTTGCCGCGCTCGACCGCGCGGATCAGCGCCGGGACGAGCGGCGATTCGTCGCTCGTGCGGTACACGGTCTGCTTGATCGCGAGCACCTGCGGGTCGGCGACCGCCTGCTCGACCAGGCGCTCGACCGAGGTCGAGAACGAGTCGTACGGGTGGTGGACGAGGATGTCGCTCTTGCGCATCGCCGCGAGCACGTCGGGCTCCTCGTCCTCGTCCGGCTGGAGCCGCGGCTGCGTCACCGGGGTCCAGGGCGGGTCGCGCAGGTCGGCGAAGCCCGAGACGCGGACGACGTCCCACAGATCCTGCAGGTCGAGCAGGCCGTCGACCTCGAACAACTCGCCCTCGTCGATCTCCAGCGCGCGCACCAGCGGCTCGCGCAGGCGCGGGCTCATCTTGGCGCCGACCTCCACGCGCACGACCTCGCCGAAGCGGCGGCGGCGCAGCTCCTGCTCGACCGCGCGCAGCAGGTCGTCGGCCTCGTCGTCGACGGTGAAGTCGGCGTCGCGCGTGACGCGGAAGACGTCGTAGTCGACGATCTCCATGCCCGGGAACAGCGTGTCGAGGTGCTGGGCGATCAGGTTCTCCAGCGGCACGAACGTGCGCCCGTCGCCGATCGGGACGAAGCGCGGGAGCATCTCCTTCGGCACCTTCACGCGCGCGAACGTCTCCTGCCCGGTCTGCGGGTCGCGCACGAGCACGGCGAGCGAGAGCGAGAGGTTGGAGATGTAGGGGAACGGGCGCCCGAGGCCGACGGCGAGCGGCGTGAGCACGGGGAAGATCTGGCGCCGGTAGCGGTCGTCGAGCTCGTCGCGGTGGGGCGCGTCGACCTCGTCGCGCATCTGGATCCGGATGCCGTGCTCGGCCAGCGCCGGCCGCAGGACGCGGTCCAGCACCCGCGACTGGCGGCGCATCTGCTCGCGCACGGCGGCGCCGATCGCGGCGATCGTCTCAGCCGGGCTGCGGCCGTCCTCGCGCGGCTTGTCGATCCCGGCGTCGACGTACTCCTGCAGCCCCGCGACGCGGACCATGAAGAACTCGTCCAGGTTGGAGGAGTAGATCGCGCAGAACTTCAACCGCTCCAGCAGCGGCACGGACTCGTCCTCGGCGAGCTGGAGGACGCGGTCGTTGAAGTCGAGCCAGGACAGCTCGCGATTGAAGTACAGCGACGAGTCGGCAAGGTCCTGTGGAGCTGCCGGGGGCGCTTCGGGCTGCTGTACGTCCGTCACGTCCACCCGATGCTAACGGCGTTGCTGACGCTGAACATCGGCGCGTTCGCCGACCGCGTACTCGAGCCGGGCGCGGAAGCCCTTGCGCTCGTACTCGCCCCACAGCTCCAGGAAGCGGTCGAAGAGGACGAGCCGGCGGGCGCGCAGGTGCGTCTGGAGCGCGGCGAGGCCGGCGTGGTCGCGGACATGCGGCGCCTGCTTGAGGAGCACGGGGTCGAGGTCGTCGGCGCCGGCGGCGGTCTCGTGCAGGGCGCCGGCGTCGGCGACGAGCAGGCGCTCGGCGAAGTGCTCGGTCTCCGGCACCTGCACGTCGCAGTCGTGGATCTCCCCCAGCAGGTCCTGCAGGTCCTTGGTCAGCTTCGTCGCCGTCTTGGCGTACGGGCCGAAGCACGGGCCGGTGATCTCGAGGATGTAGCGCAGGCGCTTGGCGGCGATCCGCATGTCGTGCAGCGCGACGACCTCCGCCGGGTCGGCGGCCTTGGGCATGAACCCGCACAGCTCGTCGAGCCGGACGAGCACGATCCGCTCGGCGTTGTCGGCGAGCGCCGCGTCGGGGTCCAGCCCCTTGACGCTGCGGGCCTTCATGCGACGGGCTCCTCCGCCGCGGCGGGGACGGCGTCCTCGGGGTCGTCGACGTCCGCGGCGTCCGCGAGCGCGAGCAGGCGGCCGCGGAGCCCGCGCTGCTCGGCCCGCTCCAGCTCGGCGGCGAGCACCTCGTTCCCGCGCGCCTGGCGTTCCTCGAGCTCCTCGATCAGGCGTGCGACGCCCGGCTTGTTGGCGGGCGTGAGCGCCTTGGAGAAGGTCCGGAGCGCGTCGATGTGCACGTCGGGGTCGCGCCGCTCGCCCAGCGCGTCGGCGAGCTGCTTGACGTCGCGCAGCACGCCCTTGAACTCGCTCTGCGGGAAGCACGGGGCGAAGATCTCCAGCACCGCGCGCAGCCGGCGCGACGCGACCCGCATGTCGTGCACGCGCTCGATGTCGCGCGTGTCGAGGACGCCCTCGGCATGGTCGAACAGCTCACGCGTGCGAACGCGGACGATCCGCGCGCCCGCGCGGCGGTACGGCTCGTCGGGGGTGACGTCGATGTCCTCGGCCTTTGCCACGTAGCGCTCAGTCTGCCGCGGCCGCGAGCTCGAAGATCACGCCCTCTCGCAGCCCGCCGCGGCCGATCCGCAGCGGCCTGCCCAATCGCTCGGCGGCCGCGCCGAGCACCAGTATGCCCGCGGGGAGGAGCTGCGTCCGCTCCTGGGCGAGGTCGTGCAGGTGCGCGATCCGCTCGGCGGGCGCGGAGGTGAGCACGGCGAGCGCGCGCCCCAGCGCAGCGGGATCG
>DATHJG010000586.1:0-2076 GCA_035489875.1 Solirubrobacteraceae bacterium
TTCTGTGCGCGGAACTCGACCTCGCGCAGCACCGGGAAGCGCTCGAGCAGCCGCTGCCCCATCTCATGCACGAGGTGCTGGATCGACTCCGACACGAACTCGTGGAACACCGTCGCGATCACGTCGCGGACCTGGACCGCCGCCACGTAGCGCGCCGGATCGCCCGCCAAGGCGTCGGCCGGCTCGGCGTTCACGCACTTCGCCCGCGACGACGCCACCACGCTGCCCGAGCGCGCGGACCGGCCGCTGTTCGTCCATCTGGACGTCCACTGGCGCTACGCCGACCCGGCCGACGCGCTGGCGGGCGACCCGGCGCGCTACGTGGCGGCGGTCCAGGTCCGCGACGTGATCGCGACGGTATTCCACGAGTTCGTGTCGGAGTCGATCCAGCACCTCGTGCACGCGATGGGGCAGCGGCTGCTCGAGCGCTTCGCGGTGCTGCGCGAGGTCGAGTTCCGCGCGCAGAACCACACGCACGACCCGGTGCCCGGCATGGACCCGGACGCCGACCGCAAGGCGTACACGGCGGCGTTCCCGGCGTGGGGGCTGATCACGCTGGTGCTCTCACGCTGACTTGTGCGCGGGGTGGTTCAATGCGGGCGGTGAGCCTGACCACCCACGTGCTCGACGTGGCGCGCGGCCGGCCCGCGGCGGGGGTCGGGGTCACGCTCGTCCGGCTGGGCGCGGACGGCGAGGAGCCGCTCGCCGCCACGACCACGAACGCCGACGGCCGCACCGACGCGCCGCTGCTCGACGCGCTCGAGGCGGCGACCTACGAGCTGCGCTTCGCGGTCGGCGACTACTTCGCCGCCGGCGGGCACGAGGTCGCCGATCCGCCGTTCCTGGACGTCGTGCCGGTGCGCTTCACGGTCAGCGACCCGGTGGCGCACCACCACGTGCCGCTGCTCGTGGCGCCGTGGGCGTACAGCACGTACCGCGGGAGCTGAGCGCGGTGGGCCGGAGCGCGCGCTCGTGACCGCGAGCGAGGACCTGGCCGCGGAGGTCGTCGCGCGCTGCCGCGAGCTCGCGCGCGTCAGCGACGAGGAGGGGCGGTTGACCCGCGGGTTCGCCGGCCCGGCGATGGCGCGCGCCAACGCGCTCGTCGGCCGCTGGATGGGTGAGGCCGGGATGGCCGTACGCGTGGATGCGGCGGGCAATCTCGTCGGGCACCTGCCGGGCTCGGATCCCGACGCGGGGACGCTCCTGCTCGGCTCGCATCTGGACACCGTGCGCGACGCCGGCGCGTTCGACGGGCCGCTCGGCGTGCTCGCCGCGGTCGCTGCCGTCGCGCGGTTGCGCGCCGAGGACGTCGGCCTTCCGTTCGCCGTCGACGTGCTCGGGTTCTCCGACGAGGAGGGCCTGCGGTTCGGGAGCGCGTACCTCGGCAGCCGTGCCGTCGCGGGCACGCTCGACCCGACGGTGCTCGATCTCGCCGACGCGGACGGCGTGACCGTGCGCGAGGCGCTCGCGACGTTCGGCGGGGATGTGCCCGGCGCCGCCCGCCGGGGCGAGCGGTTGCTCGGCTACTGCGAGCTGCACATCGAGCAGGGCCCGGTGCTGGAGGAGCGCGATGCGTCGGTGGGCGTCGTGACCGCGATCGCGGGCGCGACGCGCGCGGAGGTGACGTTCACGGGCCGAGCGGGCCACGCGGGGACCGTCCCGATGGCGCTGCGCCGGGACGCGGCCTGCGCGCTCGCCGAGCTCGTGCTCGCGGTCGAGGCGACGGGCCGCGCCGAGCCGGGGTTGGTCGCGACGGTCGGCCGGATCGAGGCCCGGCCGGGCGCGGCGAACGTCGTGCCGGGGGCGGCGACGGCCTCGCTCGACGTCCGCCACGCCGACGACACCGTCCGCGCTGCCGCGGTGTCGCGGATCCGGGCCGCCGCCGAGGCGATCGGCGCCGCGCGCGGCGTCGGCGTGGCGTGGGAGGACCGGCTCGCGACGCCCGCGGCCGCGATGGACCCGTGGCTCAGCGAGGTCCTGGCGGGCGCGGTCGCGGACCTCGGGTTGCCGGACGTCCGCCTGCCCAGCGGCGCCGGGCACGACGCGGTCGCGCTGGCGGCGGTCACGCCGGTCGCG
>DATHJG010000587.1:0-3438 GCA_035489875.1 Solirubrobacteraceae bacterium
AGACCTCGCGGACGAGCGCCCACCCCTCCGGGTCGTCGTCCTCGACGAGCGAGATGCCGCGCGCGAGCGCGCGCTTGTCGCCCGCGAGGAGGCGCTCGGCGAGCGACAAACCTCGGCCGGGGGCCTTGCTGTCTCGGCCGGCTGACGCCTCGCCGCTTCGCTCTTCGTCGGCCATCGGGCCGTGGATGATCGCAGCCGCCTAGGATCGTTCGGGCCACCATGGTCGCCGTCACCGAGCCACCCGAGGCCGCGCTCGTCCGCGGCGCGCCGATGCCGCCGCACGGCGGCCCGCTGGCCCTGTGGCGCTTCGCTCGCCGCAACGGGATGCTCAACCACAGATACGCCCGCCTCGCGCTGCGCTGGGCGTGGCTGAAGCTGCGCTGGCGCGGGCGGCTGCAGACCGACGGGCTGTGCTTCGTCGCTCCCGACGTGACGCTCGAGATCGGCCGCGACGCGACGCTGCGGCTCGGCCGCTGGTCCTGGATCGGCCACGGCACCAAGATCCGCGTGCATGAGGGCGAGGTGTCGATCGGCGCGAAGTCGGTGCTCGGCCAGGAGTGCACGATCTCGGCGTTCCAGCACGTCGCGATCGGGCGGGAGTGCGTCGTCGCCGACCGGGTGATGCTGATCGACTTCGACCACGGCGTGGTCGAGGTCGAGCGCCCGATCCGGCTGCAGGGGATCTACAAGCGCGACGTCGCGGTCGGCCACAACTGCTGGATCGGCTACGGCGCCTGCATCCTGCGCGGCGTCACCGTCGGCGACAACTGCATCGTCGGCACCAACACCGTCGTCACCAAGGACGTCCCGGACAACGCGGTCGTCGCCGGCGCCCCCGCCCGCACGCTGCGGACGCGGGACGCGCCGGCGAGCCTGCGCTGGGACTGAAGTAGTGGGTGCGGGGGCGGCGCCCCCCGGAGCCGCCCCCGCACGCTCGGGCCCTGCCCGAGGTTGTGGTCAGGCGCAGTTGGGCCAGGGCGAGGTACCGCGGGCCGCGAGCAACGCGGCGGCCAGGCGGTCCTGCTCGGCCTCGGGCGCCTTGGCGGGATCCCCGGTCCCGCCCATGTCGCGCCAGGTGGCGCGCGAGAACTGGTACTTGCCGCGGTAGCGGCCGTCGGGCGAGACCGCCGTCGGGTCGCCGGCCGACTCGCACGCCGCGATCCGCGCGAGCGTGTCGCCGCCCGACGCCGACGTCCGCGTGGACTCGGTGGCGGAGCCGGCGCTCAGACCGAGCGCGGCGAGCGTCTGCGGCCCGACGACGCCGTCGACCGCCAGGCCGTTGGCGCGTTGGAAGGCGCGGATCGCGCGGCGGGTCTGGGGCCCGACGATCCCGTCCGCAGGGATCCCGAGCGCGCTCTGCACCGCCGCGACGTCGACGCCGGGCGCCACCGCGCGGGCCTTCGTCGCGGACGGCGACGTCGTCTCGGCCATCGCGCCGCCGGCGAGGGCGAGCGATGCGCCGAGGACGGCGAGCCCTGAGCGGCGGCCGCGCACGCGCCGGAGCCGGCGGACGGCCTCGGCGCGACGGGCGCGCGAGCGCCGCTGGGATCCAAGCCAGGGGTCAGGGGAAGACAGATCACTTGTCGGCACGTATGAACCTCACTGGTCATCACGCCTACGGGGTTAGCTGTCGGGCTCGCGCTAAGACCTGCGCTACGCCGCACTCAAGGCGGCGATTCGCCCCATGGAGCCGATCGGCTCCCTTGGGTCCCCCGCTCCCCTCCACCCGCAGGCGGTGGGGACTCGGCTGGTTCGACTGCAGCGCGAGAGCATAGGGATCGGGCGGACGGAATGTCCTGACCCGTGCGCCTCAGGGGGCCGCGAGCGCGCCGCGGGCGAGGTGGGGCGCCAGGTTGCGCAGCGCCGGCGGAAGCGCGTCCGGCGCGGTCAGCGCGGCCTCGAACGCCGCCGCGTGGGCGGCGGCGCGCTCGCCCGGGTAGTCGCCCGCCGTGGCATGTGTGATGAGGAACGCCCAGTCCGAGGACTGGAGCGCCAGCAGCTCGCGCAGCGCGCGCTCGGGCACGTCCGGCGCCGCCGCGAGCGCACGCAGCTCGGCAGCACGCTGGCGCCAGGCGAGCCCGCCGGCCGCCGGGCCGCTCCAGGTGGCGAGGTCGCGCGGCGTGCCCCACGACGTCACCGGGAGCTCGGGGGCCGGGGCGGGCTCGACCTCGTCGAGCAGGTCGTCGAGCGGCGCGACGCGCAGCCCTCCGCGTTCCGCGGCCGCGAGCACCTCGGCCAGCCAGGCGACGCCCTCGTGCCAGTGCACGCCGAGCAGCTCCGTGTCGCACGCCACGACGCACAGCCCACCGTCCCCGACCCGCGCCGCGGCGCGGGCGACGAAGTCCTCCGCGTCGGCGCGGGCCTGGGCGGCGGCGCGGGCCGGATCGTACGGCGCGCCGTCGATCGCCCACGCCTGGTGGCGGTGCGCGGTCAGCCGGTGGGTGTCGCGGTAGGCGCCGTGCGACGGGTAGCCGTGCGCACTCCACACGAGCTCGAGCACGGCGCGGTCGAGCGGGACGAGCAGCGGGCCCGCGGGCGAGCGCAGCGGGATCAGCTGGGCGGCGTCCCCGCGGCCGAGCACGTCGGTCAGGTCCACGCACGCCGCCCGCACGCCGGCCTCCTCGAGCAGCTCGTCGAGCCACGGCGCGTACGCGCACTCCGGCAGCCACAGCCCGCCGCGCCAGCCGCCCGACCGCGCCCGATGGGCCGCGATCCCGGTCTCGAGCTGCAGCCGCACGCCGCCGGCGCTGGCCAGCAGCGGCAGGATCGCGTGCGTCGCGGACGAGGTCCAGGTGGCATGCGACGCGAGCCGCTCCGGCAGCCCGCCGCGCCCGAGCGCTCGCAACCCCTGCTCGTACTCGCGCGCCGAGTGCTCGAGCGCCGCGACGACCCCGCGCTCGTGCGCCGCCACGACGTCGCGCCGGTGCGACTCCGGCCGGATCTCGCGCAGGAACGCCGCACAGCGCTCGAGCGCCCCCGGCGCGTCGAGCTGGTCGGCGAGCACCGGCGTGACCGACAGCGTCACCCGGCCGGGCGCGGCGTCCAGCACGTCGAGCAGCGGCAGGTAGCAGGTGGCGACGGCCTCCCACAGCCACTCCTCGCCGAACGGCCACGTCCCGAAGCCCTCCACGTAGGGCATGTGGGTGTGCAGCACGATCGCCAGCGCGCCGCGCTCGCGGCTCATTGGCGCAGGACGGCGAGCAGGTCCAGGGCGCCGTCGAGGGCGCCGCGCCGGAGGCGGAAGTCGCGCTCGGAGATCGCCGGCGTGAAGCGGTCGTAGAACGGCTTGGTGACGCCCAGCCGCGCGTGGATCGCGTCCCACCCGGCGCGCTCGAGCGCGAACTGGTGCACGCGCAGCTTGCGTGCGTGGAACAGGCCGAGCAGGTCGACGCGCCCGAAGTGGCGCGCGCACAGCGCGCGGTACTCCTCCGGCCGGTA
>DATHJG010000588.1:0-5731 GCA_035489875.1 Solirubrobacteraceae bacterium
CGGCCGCGAGGCCTGACAACACGGCCTCTGAGATGTCGAGGGTCTGCTCCGCCGTGAGCGAGCCGTACTCCTGCAGCAGGTCGCGCAGGGTGATTCCCGGCAGGTATTCCATGACCAGGTAGGCCGAGTCGGCATCCTGACCCTGATCGAAGACGTTGACGACGTTGGGGTGCGCCAGCCGGGCGGCGGAGCGTGCCTCCTGGATGAAGCGCTGCTTGAAGGACTCGTCGTCGGCCAGGTGGCCGTGCATGACCTTGATCGCGACGCGGCGCTCGAGGCGCAGGTCGGTCGCCAGATAAACGGTCGCCATGCCGCCCCGGGCGATGCGTGAGCGCACCTGATACCGGCCGTCGACGAGACGACCGATCATCGGATCGGTGGTGTTGACACTCACTCTTCGAGTGTAGGCAGGGCTGTCTGAGAATGAGGTTCCGCCGCGCCCCCTGCTCGCTCCGGGCGACACCGTCACAGACGCCTTCGGGTGGGCGCTCAGCGCAGCTGGGCGAGCCAGGCGGTTGCGCTCTTCTCCCACTTCGCGTACGCGTTCGGGTAGGCCGAGATCTGCACCTTCTGGGCGGCCTGGGTCACCGTCATCGACTGCCAGCCCGAGATGTCGAGCAGCCCGCGGGTCGCGCCGCGGTTCGGGTTGGCCGGGCCGCCGAAGAACAACCGGGCGGCGTGCGCGACATCGAGCAGGGAGTCGCGGCTGCCCCATCCGGTGCTCGGACGCTGCTGGAAGACGCCCACCGAATCCCGGTCGCCATAGGTGATGTTGCGCAGGCTGGATTCCTGCATCGCCGCCGCCAGGGCGACGATGAGACCCCGGTCCGAGACGCCGAGCGAGGTGCCGACCTGGATGATGATGCGGGCGTTCGCGGCCATCTCCGCCGTGAGCGGGGTGACGCTCGATCCGTCCTGGGCACTGACGACACCGGGGATGGTCAGGGCGCGGCCGGCGTAGATGATGCTCGCCCTGGTGAGCCCGTTGGCTCCGAGCACGGCGTCGACGGTGACACCGAATCGCGCGGCGATCGAGGTGATGGTGTCGCCGGACTTGATCACGTAGCTGTTGTTGATGACCGGGGCGGGGGCGCTGGTCGGAGGTGTGGATGGCGGGTCCGCAGCCGCGCCGGGCGTGACCGACGAGACCGGATCGATGGCGATCGACGATCCCGAGAGGGCGATCGTCTGGCCCGGGTAGATGATGCTCGTCCGGCTCAGCCGGTTGAGATCGAGGAGCCCCTGCGTGGTCAGGCCGTACCGCTGCGCGATCCCGCTGATGGTGTCGCCCCGCTGGATCGTGTACTGCGCGGGTCGGGACGTGACGACGGGCGCCGCGGCCGCGGCCCCACTGATCTTGAGCACCTGGCCGGGGAAGATCAGCGACTTCCAGCCGAGGCCGTTGAGCGAGAGAACGGATGCGGTGGAGACCCCGTAGCGCGCGGCGATGGCCGAGACCGTGTCGCCTGACTTGACGGTGTGGGTGGCCGGCGCGGCGGCGAGGGCGGCAGCCGCGGCGGTCGCCTGCGCGGCGCCCTCGGCGCGCGCAGCGGTAAGAGCGGCGCGCGCCGTCGCGGAGAGTTCGGACTTGGGGGTGGCGGGGCGCTTCGGCGTCGCGGTCGCGGTGTCGAGCGGTCCTGTCAGGTTGAAGCTGACGGTCATCGCGCCCGCGAGCACGATCGGCATCGTCGCCATGACGCCCTGGCGCATGCGACGGCGGCTCTCGCCCGCTGCGACCTCGTTGGCCGCTCGTGCGATCTCGCTGGGCGTCAGTCCGGCGAACACCGCGCGAGCGGTTCCTCCGGTTTCGTGTGCCTCCGACATGGCGTCCGCCTCTCTCCCCGCCCCCGGGATTCGTCCTGCGCGCAGTCGATCCACGGTGTCACAGAAGGCAATTACTGTCAATCAAAGGGGCGCATGTGGCGGGAGTTTACATGTTCGTAACAATGTCGGATGCGGGAACCGGGACCCGGAACGTGGGACCCTTGGATCGTGAGCGACGCCGCCGGAACGACCTGGCTGACCATCCCCGAACTCGTCGAGTTGCTCGGCCTGCCGCTCGGCAAGGTGCGGCGGCTGCTCGAGGAGCGCATCCTGCTCGGCGTTCGCGTCGACGGGGTGGTGCAGGTGCCGTCGGAGTTCATCGTCGACGGCGAGCCGCTCGGCGACCTGCGCGGCACCCTCGTGGTGCTGGCCGATGCCGGATTCTCGGACGAGGAGTCGATGCGCTGGCTCCTGAACGACGAGGACCTCCTGGGCACGACCCCGGTCGCCGCCCTGCAGGCCGGGCGCAAGGCCGAGGTTCGACGGGTGGCGCAGGCCCTCGGCTTCTAGCTGTCGCGGTTCGTGACGGTGTCGGCGAGCATCGCGAGCTCGTCCCGGGCGGATCGCGCGATCGGCGCCTCCGCGAGTGCGGTTTTCGCCATTTCGACGTCGTGGGCGATGATCCGCTCCACCTGATCGACGGCGCCGCTCTCCCGGATCGCGGCCTGCAGCATCCCGATCTGCTCGTCGTCGAGCCCGGGATCGCCGAGCAGCTCGTCGACGAGCCGGGATGCCGATGCCGGCAGCTTCTGCCTGGCCAGGTTGATGAGCACGGTGCGCTTGCCCTCACGCAGGTCGTCGCCCGCGGGCTTGCCCGTCACGTCGGGATCGCCGAAGACGCCGAGCAGGTCGTCGCGCAGCTGGAAGGCGACCCCGAGTGGCAGGCCGAACGCGCGCAGGCCGGCGATCTGCGCGAGCGATCCGCCGGCGAGGGCCGCGCCGACCGCGAGCGGCGACTCGACGCTGTACTTCGCCGATTTGTAGACGATGACGCGGTGGGCGCGGGGGAGGAGGTCGGCCTCCGGGCGTCCGCGCCAGGAGTGCTCCTCGAGCATGTCGAGGTACTGTCCGAGCATCACGTCGGTGCGCATGCGGGCGAACTCGGCGCGCGCTGCCGCCGCGGCATCCCGGTCGGTGGCGGCGAGACCCTGCTCGAAAAGGCCGTCGCTCCAGCCGAGCAGCAGGTCGCCGAGCAGGAGCGCCGCCGACGTGCCGTATCCGGCGGCGGAGCCTGTCCAGCCGCGCTCCCGATGCAGGTTCTCGAAGCGACGGTGCAGGCTCGGCTGACCGCGGCGCAGGTCCGAGTTGTCCATGATGTCGTCGTGCACGAGAGCGGCCGCGTGGAATATCTCCAGGGCCGCCGCGACCGCGACGACGCCGTCGAGGCCGGGGGATGAGTCGGCGGCCGTATCGAAGTCGTCACCTTGGCCCGCGACGGCCTGCCAACCCCAGTAGCAGAACAGGGCACGGAAGCGTTTTCCGCCGGCGAGCAGGCTCCGCGCGGCCGCGTCCAGGACATCGAGGTCGGGGGAGACCTCTTCCAGCTCGCCCCGGCGGTCGGCGAGGAAGGAGTCGATTCTGGTCTGGATGAGATCGACTAACCGCGTACTCCCAGCCACTTGCCTAGCCTAGCCAGGGCAGCAGGCCTACAATGTTGAGTCATCACCGAGTCGTGCCGACCCGGCCACGACCATTTGGAGGACGAGATGCCGCTGTCCGAGCATGAACAGCGCCTCCTCGACGAGATGGAGCGCAGCCTCTACCACAGCGAGGCTGACGACGTCACGCACGTTGGAGGCGGGCGAGCACGCCCGAATTACACCGCCATCGCGCTCGGCATCATCGCCGGCGTCATCGGAATCGCACTCCTCCTCGTCGGCGTCGTCTCCCGCCTCCCGATCATCGGCCTGGTCGGGTTCGCGATCATGTTCGCGGGCGCCCTGCTCGCCATTGCACCGCCGCGCCGGCTCAGCGTCGATCGCGGTCGCCCGCCCGGCGCCGCGCGCCGCCCGAGTTTCATGGACTCGCTCAACGACCGCTGGGATCGCCGCTCGGACGGCGACGAGCGCTGATCCTCCCGTTCGTCTCGCGGTAGCTCCACCGCGCTCCACCCTCACGGGCTGACCCTTCGGGTCGGCCCGTTTCTCGTGCGCACACATCGCTGCGCGTCGTCCGTGCGGGCTCGTATCGTCACCGAGCCCCAGATCCCCTCCACTTCGCACCACCTCCCAGTTCCGAGTAATTTCGGGCATCGCCGTCGGTATCCCTCGAACGGGGGCGGGAATGTCGGGGGTAGATGCTTGCGAGTGGAGGAAAGTGGAGTATGGTGGAGACACCTTTCATCTGGCCGGAGAGTAGGGGGTGGTGACCGATGTTGCTCGGCACGTTCGTCCCCAAACTCGACGAGAAGGGCCGGATCATCCTCCCGGCGAAGTTCCGCGACGATTTCGCGGCCGGGCTCGTCATGACGCGCGGCCAGGACGGTTGCGTGTACGTGTACAGCCAGCGCGAGTTCGAGGCCCTCCACGAGCGCATGGCCGAGCAGGCTCCCAAGCTCGGCAAGGCCGGACGCGACTACCTCCGCATGTTCCTGAGCGGCGCGGCCCAGGAGATCCCCGACAAGCAGTTCCGCGTGACCATCCCGCCGATGCTGCGCGAGTACGCCGGACTCGGGCGCGATCTCACCGTGATCGGCGCCGGAACCCGGGCCGAGATCTGGGATGCCGCCGCCTGGAAGACCTACTCCGACTCCGCGGAAGCCGGATTCTCCGACGCCGACGGGGAGGTGATCGCCGGACTCTTCTGAGCGCCTCGAGCCCGACCCTCAGCCGCGCACCCTGCCTCCACTTCCCCGGAGACAGGTCGCAGCGGATGGGGATCGGACCCGAGGGGCACGAAGCGCGAACATCATGGCCGACGCCCCTCTGCACATCCCTGTCTTCCTCGATCGCACGATCGAGCTGCTCGCCCCTGCGCTCGAGCGCCCCGGTGCCGTGCTCGTCGACGCCACGCTCGGACTGGGCGGGCACGCCGAGGCGTTCCTGACCCGGTTCCCCGACCTCCGGTACGTCGGTCTCGACCGCGACCGCCAGGCCATCGCCCTCTCGGCCGAGCGGCTTGCCCCGTTCGCGGACCGGATCCAACTTGTTCATTCCGTCTACGACCGCATCGGGGAGGTGCTTGAGGAGCTCTCCATTCGGGGAATAGCGGGCGTGCTCTTCGATCTGGGCGTCTCCTCCATGCAGCTCGACCGCGTCGAGCGGGGGTTCTCCTATTCGAAGGACGCCCCGCTCGACATGCGGATGGATGACACGGCACCGCTCACCGCCGCACGGGTGCTCGCCGAGTACGACGAGTCGGAGCTCCGACGCATCTTCTACCAGTACGGCGAGGAGAAGCTCGCACCGCGGTTCGCCCGGCGCATCGTGGAGCGCCGCCAGGCCACGCCGCTGGTGACCTCGGCGCAGCTCGTCGAGCTGATCGACGCCGCGACGCCGGCCGCAGTCCGTCGCGCCGGGCATCCCGCGAAACGGGTCTTCCAGGCGCTGCGCATCGAGGTCAACCAGGAGCTCGCGTCGCTGGAGCGGGCGATACCCGCCGCCCTCGACGTGCTCGAGGTCGGCGGCCGCATCGTCGTGCTGGCCTACCAGTCCCTCGAGGACCGCATCGTCAAGCGCGAACTCGCCACGCGATCCAGCTCGACCGCCCCGCGCGGCCTGCCCGTCGAGCTGCCAGAGCACGCGCCCGTCTTCAAGCTGCTCGTGCGCGGTGCCGAGCTCGCGAGCGACGCCGAGAAGGCCGAGAACCCGCGGTCGACCCCCGTGCGGCTGCGTGCCGCCGAAAAGCTCAGGGACGCGGCGTGAGTACCCAGGGGAATCTCGCGATCGCGCGGCCGATGCGTCGTCCG
>DATHJG010000589.1:0-5878 GCA_035489875.1 Solirubrobacteraceae bacterium
GACGGCCGCCACCCACCCCTGGAGGTACTCCGGCAGCCCCACCTCCGGCTGCTCCAGCATGTGGATGCCGGGCTCGGCGTCTCCGACCCCGGAGAACCAGGTGTCCGGGGCACCCCGGAACACGCCGCCGGGGTACTCCTCGGGGTACTCGCCGAGGTTCCAGACGTTGCCGGCGTGGTCCTGGGCGAAGACGGCGAGCTCGGTCTCGGCGAGCTTGCCGTCGGACTCGTCGACGTCCCACACGACGGCGCTGCGCGCCCCGTCGACGACCTTCGTGAGGCTGGTGACGGTGAAGGTGACCCGATGCGGGAGGACCGCCCCCGTCGTGCTCGAACGGCCTTCGAAGACACGCTGCGACCCAGGCGCCAGCGGCAGGAGCGGATGGGTGACACGGTGGGAGTCCGCGTCGAACGCGGCCGCGCCGTAGTCGACGAGCCGGGAGCATCCGAGCTTCTCCACGAGATCCGGTGGGCCGGCCTGGCCGAGCGCGTCCGTCGCCCCGGAGAAGACGAACGCGAACAGGAGCACGGTCGCGACGATCGGCCGGACGAGCAACGGGTGCCTGGTCATGGTCGGTGTCCTCCCGGCTTGGCGAAGCGCAGGTAGAGAGCGGGCACGACGAGCAGGTTGAGCAGCGTGGCGGTGGCGAGGCCGCCGAGGATGACGATCGCCATCGGGTGCTCGATCTCGTGTCCCGGGATGCTGCCGGCGATCGCCAGCGGCACGAGCGCGAGCCCGGTCGCCAGCGCGGTCATCAGGATCGGCGCGAGCCGCTCCTGCGCGCCACGCAGCACCAGCGCAGGGCCGAAGGCTTCGCCCTCGTACCGCTCGAGGTGCTGGAAGTGGCTGATCATGAGGATGCCGTTGCGGGCGGCGATCCCGAACACGGTGAGGAAGCCGACGAGCGAGCCGAGCGACAGCACGCCGTCGCCCAGCCACACGGCGAGCACGCCGCCCACCAGCGCCATCGGCAGGAGCAGGAAGGTGAGGACCGCCAGGCGCACGCTCCCGAAGGCGGCGTGCAGGAGCAGCAGGATCACGATCGCGGCGCCGATGCCGAACACGAGCAGGCGGCTCTGGGCGGCGTTCAACTCCGTCGACTCTCCGAGGACCTCCGCGTGGTACCCGAGCGGGAAGTCGACGGTCTCCAGCCGCTCCTCGACGTCGTCGACCACCGAAGCGAGGTCGCGGCCTTCGACGTTGGCGCCCACGTCTATCCGGCGCGATTGCAGCTCGCGCTCGATCGCGTTGGGGGTCGGCGCGAGCCGCACGTCGGCGACGTCGGCGAGCTGGATCCTGCCGCCGTCGGGCGTGTCGATCGGGAGCCGCTCGACGTCGGTCACGCTGTCGCGCGCCGACGGGATGGACCACACGTGCACGTCGTAGGCCTGGCCGCCGTAGAACAGGTCGGCCACCTCCTCGCTGGCCAGCAGCGTGGACGACTGCCGGCGGACGTCGCCCGGCTTGAGTCCGTAGCGGCGCGCGGCGGCGAGGTCGAGCTCGACCTCGACGTGCGGCACGTTCTCCTGCAGGTCCGCGTGGGCGTCGACGATGCCGTCGATGCCGGCGAGCTTGCCCTCGACCTCGTCCGCCTGCTCGCGCATGACGTCGAGATCGGGACCGAAGATCCGCACGACGACCGATTCGCCGGTCCCGGTCAGCACCTCCTTGATCCGCTCGCGCAGGTACGTCTGGACGTCGCGGTAGAGCCCGGGGTATCCCTCGACGGTCCTGTGGATCGAGGCGAGCGTCTTGTCGTAGTCGACGTCGGGGTCGACGCTGATCCAGTTCTCGCCGAAGTCGACGCCGTAGATCTCGTCGGACATCTGCGCCTGCCCGATGTGCGAGCCGCAGTTGCGAACGCCGGGGATCTCGCGCAGGTCCTTGCAGGCCCGGACCGAGATGCGGCGCTCTTCGTCGACGCCCGTGCCGGGCTGCGGCAGCCAGTGCATGAGGAAGTCGCGCTCCTTGAAGTTGGGCAGCAGCGACGACCCGAGCGAGGGGAAGATCACCAGGCCGGCCAGCAGGAAGGCGGCCGCCGTGACGATCGCCGGGCCCGGTCTGCGGACGACGCGCGCGAGCACCGCGCCGTAGCCGCGCTTGAGCACGCGCAGCAGCGGCGTCTCGCGGTGCAGGACGCGGCGCCCTCGCGACAGGAGGATCAGGCAGAGCGTTGGCGTGACGGTCAGCGCGACCAGCATCGAGACCAGCACCGCGAGCCCGTAGGACAGCACGAGCGGCTGGAAGAACGAGCCGGACAGTCCCTGGAGGAAGAACACCGGCACGATCGCGACGACGTTGATCAGCGTCGCGTAGGTGATGGCGCTGCGCACCTCCACCGAGGCGTCCAGCACGATCGAGAACGTCGACACGCCACTGCCCTCGGCGCGCGCTTGCCGGAGCCGCCGCACGATGTTCTCCACGTCGATGATCGCGTCGTCGACCACCACCCCGATGGCGACCACCAGGCCGGCCAGGACCATCACGTTGATCGTCGTGCCGCTGAGGTCGAGCACGAGGATCGCGGCGATCAGCGACAGCGGGATCGCGATCAGGCTGATGAACGCGGTGCGCAGGTCGAACAGGAACGCCGCGATGATCAGGATCACCAGCCCGATGCCGATGAGCAGCGCGCGCGTGAGGTTGTCGATCGACTGCTCGATGAAGCTGGCCGGCCGGAAGATCGTGGTGTCGATGTCGATCCCGGGAAGGCCGGGGCGCATGTCCGCGATCGCCTGGTCGACTCCGCGCGTCACGTCCATCGTGTTGGCCCCGCGGTACTTCTGGACGATCAGCAGCAGCCCCGGACCGTCGTTGACGACGGCCTCGCCCCAGAGCGGCATGTAGTCCTCGACCACGCGCCCCATGTCGGCCAGGCGCAGCGTCCTGCCGCCGCGCTCGACGACGGGAACCTGCGCGAGCTGCTCCGGCCGCTCGATCGCCTGCACGTTGCGCACGTTCAGCCGCTGCCCGCCGGTCTCGACGAAGCCGCCGGTGCCGACCACCGCGCCCTCGGAGTACTGCAGCAGCCCTGAGTCGAGGGCGTCCGCCGTGACGTCCATCACCCGCTGCAGCGGAACGCCGTAGCGGGCGAGCCTGGCGGGATCGACCTGCACGTGGCGCTGCTGGAGCCGCTCGCCGTAGATGTCGACGTGGGCGACGCCCGGCACGCGCATCAGGCGCTGGTTGATCTTCCAGTACGAGATCGACGACAGCTCGACGAGGTTCAGCTCGTCTGAGGACAGCCCGATCTTCATGATCCGGCTGGTCGCCGACAGCGGCGGCATCATCCACGGCGGGCTGGCCCATCTCGGCAGGTCCGCGGTGACCTGCGCGAGCCGCTCCTGCACGAGTTGGCGGGCCTTCAGCTCGTCCGTGCCGCGCTCGAAGATGAGCTGGATCGAGGAGAGCTGCGAGACCGACTTGGACCGCAGCTGATCGAGGCCCGGCAGCCCGTTGAGCTGATCCTCGATCGGGACGGTGATCAGCTCCTCGACCTCGCTCGAGGAGTTGCCGAGCGCGATCGTCTGGATCTCCACGCGCGGCGGCGCGAACTCGGGGAACACGTCGACCTTCGCGCTCGGGATCTGGGCGATCCCGACCGCCGTCAGCGCGGCGGCGGCGAAGACCACGAGCCACCGGAACCGCAGGCTGCTGCCGACGATCCAGCGCACGCTCAGTGGCTCCCTGCGACGTCGAGCTCGGTGCCGTACACCTCGACCGCCCCGATCGTCACGACCCGGCTCCCGGCCGCCGGCCCGTCGGTCAGCAGCACCCGATCCCCCTCGATCCGGTCGACGACGACCGCTGCCCGCAGGAAGGACCGGGGCTCGGGCGCCGTGTAGACGAACGCTCCGCCCTCGCCGTCGTAGATCAGCGCGGAGTAGGGGACGACCCGATGGTCGCCGCTCCGCCGCACGGGCGCCGTGGTCAGCCCGGTGCGCTCGGCGCCCTCCGCCGTGAGCGTCACCTGCTTGAGCTCGGAGCCCTCGACCTCGTGGAGCTTCGCGGGCTCATAGCCGGCGGGGGTCGTCTCCTCCACCTCGCGGCAGGCGGAGGGCGCGACGCCGGCCGCGATCAGCGCGAGCCCGACAGCCAGCCGGCGCGCGCCCGAGCCGGGGCTCCGCCGCGCGGTCATCGCCCGGCCCCGCCGTCCGGCGCCGGTCGTCCGGCGTCCGCCGCGTCCGCGTCGCCCCCCGCGGGCACCACCTCGGGCTCGACACCGGTCCAGTCGGGCGCGGGCGCGGGACCGGGCTCCGCCCGGACGGCGACGCGCACGTACGTCGCGGGCAGCAGGAACAGGCTCGCGAACGTCGCCGTGACGAGGCCGCCCAGGATCACGACCGCCATCGGGTGGACGATCTCGAGTCCCGGCCGCGTGCCGAGGAGCACGAACGGCAGCGCGAGCAGCGCGAGCGCCGCGGCGGTCGCTACGACGGGGGCGAGCCGCTCACCCGCCCCGCGCTCGTCCGGCGGGTGGTCCTGGAGGTGGCGCACGAGCAGGACGCTCGTGCGCGCGGCGATCCCCAGCAGCGCAAGCAGCCCGAGCATGGAGCCGAGCGAGAGCTCGGTGCCCGCGAGCAGCGCGGCGAGCACTCCGCCGACCAGGGCCACCGGCAGCATCAGGCAGACCAGCGCCGCCAGTCGCCAGCTCCCGAAGGCCGCCTGGAGCAACAGGTACGCGGCGATCGCGGCCCCGATCGCGAACGCAAGCATGCCGAGCGCGCCGATCTCCGCGCCGGTCGTCGACTCCAGCACCTCGGCGTGGTACTCGAGCGGGAGGCTCGTGCGCGCGAGCCGGGCGCGGACGTCGTCGGCCACCGCGCCGAGGCTGCGGCCGCTGACGCCCGCTTCCACGTCGATCCGACGCGACACGGCGGCGCGCTCGATCGAGATCGGCTTCGAGACGACCCGCACGTCGGCCACGTCGCCGAGGCGCACATGGCCGCCCCCGGGCCGATCGATCAGCAGCTCCCGCACGGCGTCCAGGCTCAGCCGGGTCGCGGGCACGCCCTTGACGACCACGTCGAAGACCTTCTGGTCCTCGAACACGCTGCCGACCTGGATGCCCTGCAGCAGCGCGGCCTCCGCGCGCCGGACGTCGCCCGGCTTGATGCCGAGGCGCTGCGCCCTGGCGAGGTCCACCTCGATCTCGACCGTCGGCTGCTCCTTGGCCTGCTCGACGCGCGGGTCCACCACGCCGTCGACGTCGGACACGAGCTGCCGGACCCTGTCGGCCTGACTCCGGAGCACACCGAGGTCCTCGCCGTACACGCGGACCACGAGCGGCTTGTCCGAGCCCACCAGGACGTCCAGGCCATCGCCGCGCACCGGGTTGTCCCCTTCGTCGAGCGCGCCGACGTCCCTGATCTTCTGCGCCGAGTAGGTGACGACCTCGTGCTCGACCCCCGGCACGCGGCCCACCACGTCCTCGATGTCCTCGATCGCGTCCCGGTAGTCGGCGTCGGACGCGACCCGCACCCAGAGCTCGCCGGAGTTGACGTCGACGGTCTGGTCGCCGGTCACGGCGCGTCCGACCTGGGCGCCGACGCCGTCGATTCCCTCCAGCGATCGCAGCTCGCGCGTGAGCGACGTCGCGATCCCCGTCATCCGCGGGTTCGACGTCCCCGGCTTGGCCTCGAGCCGGACCAGCACGTCGGGGTCCTTCAGCGACGGGATCGGCGCGGTCCCCATGAACGGCAGGGCCGCCAGCCCGGCGACTAGGAGCGCGCCGGCGACGACGAAGGCCGTGCGGGGCCGGCGCGCGAACTGCGTGAACGTCCGCTCGTAGCGCGGGCGCAGCCACGCGAGCAGCGGCGACTCGCGACGCCCGAGCCGCCCGCGCGAGAAGAGCAGCGCGCACAGCGCCGGCGTGACG
>DATHJG010000590.1:0-3347 GCA_035489875.1 Solirubrobacteraceae bacterium
GTCCGGCGCGCGCTGCGGGCGGCTCGTCGCGCGGTCGGCGCGGGCGACCAACGCGCGCTCGCCGCCGCGCGCGGGACGCTCCAGGGCGCCCTCTTCCGTGGGGCGATGGCGGTGACGCTCTCAGCCGTCCGCGCCGGCGACGTCCCCACCGCGCGCGCCTGGCTCCTGCTGCGCGAGTTCCGCACCGCCACGCGCCTGACCCGCCCCGGCGCCGACGCCACGCTCGCCGTGCGCAACCTCGAACGCGGCCGCAGCACGCCGGACACGGCCGTGCAGGCCGTGAACAAGGACCTGCTCGACGCCTACCAGGGCCGCCAGCGCGACCTGCTCGGCGACGCCGACGCGGCCGCCGAGCGCAACCTCCCGACCCGGCTCGCCGAGTCCGCGGCGCAGGCGGCCGCCTACTGGCCGATCCTCGCGCCGCGCTACGCCGAGGACCGGGGCCAGGCCGCCGCCGATGCGCTGGGGCAGGAGTTCGACCGGTTCGCCGCCGCGGGCGTGGCCGGCGACGTCGCCGCGTTCAGGACGGCCCGCGCGGCCGTCTCCGCCGGGCTGGACGGCTTCACCGCCGCCCCGCTCACCGCCGAGGAGTCCGCGCGCCGGGCCCAGCAGCTCCTGCGCTTCCTCGCGCTCGTCCCGGTCGAGTACGGCCGCGGCGTGAAGGACACGCGCGTCACGCTCGACTTCGAGATCCAGGAGGCGATCGCGTTCCACACCGGCGCCGCCGCCGCGCTGGCCGACCTGCAGGACCAGCTCGCGGAGCGCGACCCCGCCCGCGCCGCGGCCGTCGCGGACCGCGTCAGCGAGCTGGGCGACGTCGTCGCCGAGGCCGGCCGGCGCACCGAGGGCGTCCGCCCGGCGGGCGACGTCGAGGCGCTCACCAGGCGGATCGAGGACGACCTCGCGGCGACGATGCCGGACGCGTTGCAGACGCCGACCGACGAGTCCGACTACGACCTGATCGCGCTCACGCTCGACCGGCTCGAGGCCGCCGTCGGCGCGCAGCAGTACCAGCAGGCCGAGCAGGCGCGGCTGGAGGCCTACGCGTTCTTCGAGTTCGGGCCCGAGCGGCGGCTGAAGTCGTTCGACCCCGGCCTGGCGACCGACGTCGAGGGGCTCGTCTGGTTCGGCGCCGCCGGCGAGCCGGGCCTGGCCGACCTGATCGCCGACCGCGCGCCGCGGCGCGAGATCCACGAGACGCGGCTCGTGCTCGACGAGAAGCTCGCCGACGCCGCCGCGACGCTCGGCGACTCCGCCAACAAGGCGACGATCGTGACCAACTCGGCGATCATCGTCTTCCGCGAGGGCCTGGAGGCCGTGCTGATCCTCGCCGCGATCACCGCCTCGTTCGTCGGCGTGCGCCGCCGCATGCGCCGGCCGGTGCTGATCGGCGCCGGCCTCGGCCTGCTCGTCTCGATGCTCACCTGGGTGCTCGCCCAGACGCTGCTGCGCTCGCTCGAGCAGTACGGCGAGAAGCTGGAGGCGGTCGTCGGCCTCCTCGCGATCGGCGTGCTGCTGCTGATCATGAACTGGTTCTTCCACCGCGTGTACTGGAGCGAGTGGATCGGCCGCTTCCACCGCCGCCGGCGCGAGCTGATGCGCGACGAGCAGGCCGGATTCTTCTCCGCGCAGGTGCTCGGCTTGGCGCTGCTCGGTCTGACGTCCGTGTACCGCGAGGGGTTCGAGACCGTGCTCTTCCTCCAGTCGCTGGAGCTGAGCGCCGGCACGGTGACCGTGCTCGAGGGCGCCGGTCTCGGCCTGGCGCTGACGCTGCTCGTCGCGGTGCTCACGTTCGCGCTCCAGCGCAAGCTGCCCTACAAGAAGATGCTGATCGCGACCGGCGTGCTGATCGCGGTCGTGCTCGTGGTGATGGTGGGCCAGACCGCGCGGACGATGCAGGGCACCGGCTGGCTGCCGATCCACCCGGCGCCGTTCGACGTGCCCTACTGGGCCGGGCTCTGGTTCGGCGTGTTCCCGACCTGGGAGACCCTGATCGCGCAGGTCGCGGCGTTCGTCTTCGTCATCGGCTCCTACTTCCTCGCCCAGGAGGTCAAGGTCAAGCGCCCGCAGCGCAGGGCCGGCGAGCTTCGCGACGCCGCGCACATCCCAGAGCCCGAGCGCGAGACGGCGGGCGTCTGACTAACCGCCAGGCCGCGCGGTCGACGCACGGACGACGAGCTCCGGCTCCGCCAGCCGCGCGGGAGGGGTGTCATCGCCGTCGATAACGGCCAGCAGCGCGGCCGCCGCCACCGCCCCGAACTCTGCGTAGTCCACGCGGACGGACGTGAGCGCCGGCGTGGCGAGCGCGGCCAGGGCCGAGTCGTCGAAGCCCATCACCGACAGGTCCTCCGGCACGCGCCGGCCGCGGGCGCGCGCGGCGGCCACGAGCCCGAGCGCGAGCACGTCGCTCGTGCACGCGACCGCCGTCGCGCCCCCCGCCAGCACGCGCGCTGCGGCGTCCGCGAGCGGCTCGGCGGGCTCGACGCAGACGACCACGCCCGGCTCGCGCCCCGCCGCGACGAGCGCGGCGCGCCAGCGCTCCAGCCGGACCTGCACGTACTCCAGGCTCGCGGGGGCGCCGAGGAACCCCACCCGCTCGTGCCCCAGGTCCGCCAGATGCTCTGCGGCTGCCGCCATCCCGCGGGCGTGCTCGGTCTCCACCCACGGGAACGGGCAGCCGGCGGGCGGGTGGCCGGCGACCAGCGCGGGGAGGCCGGCGGCCTCGAGCACCGCGAAGCGCGGGTCCTCGAGCTCGACGTCGGTGAGGATGAATCCGTCCACCCGTCCCGAGCCGGCGAGGCGCTCGTACGCGCCGACGTCGATGCCGCGCTCCGCCGGGACGAGCTGCAGGAGCAGCGCGTGGTCGCGCGGAGCGAGCGTGCGCTCGAGGCCCGACAGGAAGCGCACGAAGAACGCGTCGGCCTCGAGCTGCGCGGGCTCGCGCGCCAGCACGAGCCCCACGGCGCGCGCCCGCGCCTCGGTGAGCGCCCGGGCGTGCGCGCTCGGGCGCCAGCCCAGTTCGGCTGCGGCGCGCAGGATCCGCGCCCGCGTCTGCTCGCCCACCCCGGGCCGGTCGTTGACCGCGAACGAGACCGCGGCCGGCGAGACACCCGCCAAACGCGCCACGTCGGCGATAGTCGGGCGGGATCGAGGGGTATGGGGAGGCACAGGCGGTTTGATCGGTGTATCGTGCGGGAACGGTAGCTAAAGCGCTTTAGGGAGGCGTCCGGGGCAACGGCCGCGGACGCGGAGCGTTGCGGCTGAGGCGATGCAAGCGGGAGGTGTCCAGGTGCTGAGAGGTGCTGTCGGATTCGGGATCGCGAATCCGACAGCACCTCTCAGCACCT
>DATHJG010000591.1:0-2226 GCA_035489875.1 Solirubrobacteraceae bacterium
TGCGACGGCACGGGTGAACAGGTCGATGGCTCGACCGTCCTGGCCGACGAACATCGCCCCGGCGGCGGCCAGCATCACCATGTGAGGCTGCTCGAAGTCCCGCGCCAGCTCTGCGGCCGCGGCCAGTTCCCGCGTGGCGCCGGTGGTGTCGCCGCGCATGAACTTGGCCAGCCCGATGATCGTGCGTGCGCCGGGGTTGTCCGTAACTGGCAGCGCCGCCAGTAGCTCGCCCGCTTGCGAGATCCTGGGGAGATCGCCGGTACCCCAGGCGATTTGACCGGCCTCGGCGAGCATCGTGCCGGCTCCTTCAGGATCCGTCTCGGAGCTCAGCTTGGCGCCGTCGATCAGTGTCGCATACGCGGCCGTCGGTGCGCCGCAGGCCATTTCGATCGACCCGCGCAAGTGCGCGATGCGTCCGCGCAGCCGAGTGTGCGTCTTGGCGGGTGCCGCCCGGTCGAGGAGGCCGCGCGCGGCCTCCGGCCTGCCCGCGAGCCAGGCCGCCTCCGCCGCGCACACGAACCGCCCGGCCCGTTCGTCGGCGTCGACCGTCAACTCGGCCGCGCGCTCGTAGGCAGCGCTCGCGGCGGCGTGCCCGCCACGTTCACTGGCACGCTGGGCGGCGGTGGCCAACGACGAGGCGACCTCGTCGTCCGGCCCGGTTGCGGCGTTGGCGCGGTGCCAGGCCCGCCGGTCGCCGTCACGCTCGGCGTCGAGCGCCTCGGCCAGCGCCTGCTCGACGGCGCGACGCGCGTGTGACGACGCGCCGCGGTACACCGCCGAGCGCACCAGCGGATGCCGGAACGCGAGCGTCCCCGCGTCGACCGTCACCAGGCCGTCCCGCTCGGCCGCGTCGAGGGCGTCGGGTGCGATGCCGAGTTCGTGGGCGGCGCGCAGCACGGTGTCGAGGTCGTCGGAGTCGTTGGCGGCGGCGACGAGCAGCATCGTCTGCGTGTCGGCGGGGTGGCGGCGGACGCGGTCGCCGAAGAGCTGCTCGACGTCGGCGCCGACGGGCAGCCGATCGGGTAGCGGGGCCGACCCGTCCAGCTGGGCCCCCGTCAGCGTCTCGGCGAGTTCGGCGAGGGCCAGCGGATTGCCCAAGGTGCCGGACAGCACCCGGTCGCGGACCGACGCGGCGACGGGCACGCTGGCGCGTTCGGCGAGCAGCGCGTCCGCCGCGTCCGCGTCGAGGCCCGTCACTCGTAGCTCGGCCAGCCCGGGAGCCTCGAACGGGCGCAGCGGATCGTCGCGCGCCGCGAACAGCATGGCGATGCCCTCGGCGTGCACGCGCCGCGCGACGAACGTCAGGGCGTCGGCGCTCGCAGTGTCCAGCCATTGCCCGTCATCGACGACGCAGAGCACTGGAGCGGTGACCGCGGCCTCGGCGAGCAGGTTCAGCACGGCCAGCGACAGTAGCCAGCGGTCGGTGGTGACCGCGGGTCCGTCACCGAATGCGCTCGCCCATGCGGCGTGCTGTGGCGATGGAAGCCGGTCGACGAGGTCGTGCAGCGGCCGCAGCAGGCGGTGCACCCCGGCGAACGGCAACTCAGATTCGGTCTCGATGCCGGTGCCGCGCAGTACCCGCATGCCGTCGGCTAGGTCTGCGGCGTGCGCGAGCAGCGCTGACTTGCCGATGCCGGCCTCACCGCGCAGCACGAGCGCGCCGCTGTGTCCGTCCCGAGCTGCGGCGATGAGCTCCTCGACCTGCACACGCTCTGGTCCGCGGCCGTAAAGCACGCACTGATCGTAGGACTGGTGACTTCACCGATTCGACCGTTCGCAGATGACGCCAAGCTAAATTCATCAACGAGTGAATAGGAGCTGATCGCCATGACGGACGACGACGTGATCGTGGTGGGTGCGGGACCGACGGGACTGACGCTGGCCTGCGAGCTCGCCATGCGCGGCATTTCGGTGCGGCTGGTGGAGCGTCGGGCGGAGACGCCCAACATCACCCGGGCGTTCGCGGTGCATGCGCGCACACTCGAACTGTTGGACTGCCGCGGGCTGGCCGACGAGCTGTTGGCGCTGGGGCAGCGGATCTACGAGGTCGCACCCGCACCGGGCGCGGTGCTGGACCTGCGGAAGCTGCCGAGTCGCTACCCGATGCTGTTGATCGCCCCGCAGAGCGCGACCGAGCGGGTGCTCGAGGCGCGTGCGAGCGAACTCGGCGTGCAGTTCTCCTGGGGCGCCGAGGTCGTCGGGCTAACCAAGGACGCCTCCGCGGTG
>DATHJG010000592.1:0-2514 GCA_035489875.1 Solirubrobacteraceae bacterium
AGTCGGCCAGCAGCGTCGGCTTGCCCGGCTTCACCGCGAGCCCGTGGCAGACGACCTCGCCCAGCCGCGCGGCGACCGTCGCGGTGAGGTCGCGCGCGCCGACCGAGGAGCCCGCCGAGACGACGACCATGTCGTCCTCCGCGACCGCCGCCGCCAGCGCCCGCTCCAACGCGACGGCGTCGTCGGGCACGATCCCGCGCAGCACCGGCTCCCCGCCCGCCTCCGCCACCAGACCGGCGAGCGCGGGCGCGCACGCGTCGCGCACCTGCCCGGGCGCGAGCCGCGCCGTCGCGCCCGGCACGACCTCGTCGCCCGTCGACACGATGCCGACCCGAGGCGGCGCATGAGCAGCGATCTCGGTCACCCCCGCGGCGGCGAGCAGGCCCAGGTCGGCCGCGCGCAGCGGCCGGCCCGCCGGCACGAGCACGTCGCCGGCGCGCGCCTCCTCGCCAGGGTGGAGCACGCCCTCGCCCGGCGCCACGCCGCGCATCAGCTCGACGTGGCCGGGCATCGGCTCGGTCGTGTGCTCGACCATCACGACCGCGTCGGCGCCGTGCGGGAGCAGCCCGCCGGTCGGGATCGTCATCGCCCCGCCAGGCCCGACCTCGCCCTCGGGCGCGCGGCCCATCGCGACCGCGCCGGTGACCTCGAGGAACGCCGGCAGCGTCTCGCTCGCCGCGTAGGTGTCGGACGCGCGCACCGCGTACCCGTCGACCGTCGCGCGCGGGTGCGCCGGCAGGTCCTCGCCCGCCTCCACGTCCGACGCCGGCACTGCGCCGACACCAGGCGCAGCGCGCCACACCGCGGACCGGCGCGACGGCGCCAGCGCCGTCAGCGCCTCCACGACGGTCATCACCGTCAGGAACACGCGCCGCCTACACGGGCTCGCGCTGCATCCGCAGCACGGACATGACCGGCCCGAGCGCGACCTGGCCGAGCCCGCAGATCGAGGTGAGCCGCAGCGTCTCCTCGAGCTCGTCGATGCGCTCGTCGACGTCCGCGGCGCTCCCGCCGGCCTCCAGCACCTCGACCAGGATCTTGTGGGCCTTCATCGACCCGACGCGACACGGCACGCACTTCCCGCACGACTCGTTGCGGAAGAACCGCAGGACGTTCGTCGCCGCCGCCAGCAGGTCGGTGCCCTCGGCGAGCACGACCATCGCGCCGGTGCCGAGCGCCGAGCCCGCCTCGGCCACCGCGTCGAACGTCAGCGGCACGTCCCAGCAGTCGGGCCCGAGGAAGTTCGTCGACGCGCCGCCCGGCTGCACCGCGCCCAGCGCCGCGCCGTCGCGCATGCCGCCCGCGAGCTCGATCACCTCGCCGACCGTCGTCCCGGCCGGCACGCAGAACACGCCCGGGCGCTCGACATGGCCGGACACCGAGAAGAACTTGAGGCCCGCGCCGCCGTTGACGCCCTGCGCCTTCCACCGCTCGGCTCCACGCGCCAGGACGATCGGGACCGAGGCGAACGTCTCGACGTTGTTCATCAGCGTCGGCTTGCCCCAGAGCCCGTAGCCGCCCGGGAACGGCGGCTTGTTGCGCGGCTCGCCCCGGTGGCCCTCCATGCACTCGATCAGCGCGGTCTCCTCGCCGAGGATGTAGCCCCCGGGCGAGGTGAAGACGTCGATGTCGACGCCGTCCATCGCACCCGCCGCCCGCGCGCGGTCGAGCTCCTCGCGCAGCACGCGCTCCTCCGGCTCGTACTCGTGCCGGATGAACACCCAGCCCTGCTCGGCGCCGATCGCGCGCATCGCGTGCAGCATCCCCTCGACCACGAGGTGCGGCTGCTCGGCCAGGATCTGGCGGTCCTTGAACGTGCCCGGCTCCGCCTCGTCGGCGTTGCAGATCACGTACTTCGGCCCGTCCTCCTGCCCGCGGACCATGTCCCACTTCATGCCGGTCGGGAAGCCCGCGCCGCCCATCCCGCGCAGCCCGGCGTCCTTGAGCACCGGGACCGGGTCGTCGGTGAACGAGCGCAGCACGCCGTAGTGCTCGCGCACATCCGCGTACGGATCGTTCGTTCGCCGCGCACCCCCGCGAACCGCGTCGGGATAGCGCTCCTCCACCACCGCCACGGGCGCCTGGTCGCAGCGCCCCACGCACGAGACCTCGTGCACGACCGCGCCCTCGGGGATCTCGGCGCGCTCGCGCGACAGGGAGCACGACAGGTCGCGGCAGACCGCCACCTCCACGCCCTCGCCCCGCGGCGCCGTGCGGAAGTGCGGATAGAAGGAGACGAGCCCCTCGATCTCATACAGCGGCCGGCGCGTCTCACGCGCCAGCGTCACCAGCTCCTCGCGCGGGAGCCAGCCGTGCTCGCGCTGGATCGCGTGCAGCGACGGGATCAGCGACGGCCCGGGGAACTTCCCGGCCCGCGCCTCGACGCCGGGGACACGGCCGTTCGAGCCCGCCATCAGCCCGCTCCCTGCAGCGCCTCGCGCGACTTCGGCAGCGGCGCGTGGCCGTTCCCGACGCGCTCCACCTTCACCGCGCAGAACTTGAACTCGGGGATCT
>DATHJG010000593.1:0-2539 GCA_035489875.1 Solirubrobacteraceae bacterium
CGACGTGATGGAGGCGCAGTGGTGGCAGGCCCGGTACGCGACGCTGCCCACCCGCGAAGCGCGGGCGGGCAGGGTGGCGTGGAACGCGGTCATTAGTCAGATCGGCGGCGGCTGGACTAAGATCGCCGCTTAGCGGCGCTCGGCGGTCTCCCAGTCGACCAGCTCCACGCCTTCGGCGGTGATCTGGTCCATAGCCTCGGCGGGCAGGGCGTCGCCCTGCCTCCAGTCGTCGGGCACCTCGACCTCGTGCACGGAGTGCCACTCGGCGGTGACGTTGATGGTCTTCACTTTTTCGCGGGTCACTTTCTCGTCCTCTCCTGCTCGGTCTCCCACCAGCTAACTACGCCGACGGACTCCCTAGCGAGTTGCTTGAATCGGGCGCGGAGGCGGTACGGCAGCGCCTCGTAGTCTGCGCCGCGTGTCTTGCCGGACGCGGCGAGGTAGATCAGACACGCTACCTGCGCGATACGCTCTACCTCGCGACGGGCGTCGCGCTCCGCGCGACCCTCTTCGGTCAGGGATTCGTACGCGGCGCGGGCGAGCGTCTTGTACCGCTGGACGACGGGGCTCGACGGATCGAGCGTCACCCAGGTGAAGACGCTCTCGCCGTCGGCCTCGTACAGCTCGAGCGCGAGACGGTCGATCACCGGGTCTCCTCCTTCATCTGGGCGCGGATCTCCTCGACCAGCTTGCGCGACGTCGGCGGTCACGCCGTCACGCTCCAGGTCCAGTTCCACGCGCCGACGTAGTAGCGGCCGGCGTCGGACGCGGCGTAGCGCACGGGCTCGTCGGCGCCGATCAGGACGACCTCGTCGCCCGCCCAGAGCAGGGTCTCGACCTCGCCCGGGTAAGCGGCGGCGAGCCTCTCCTGGACGGCGACCAGCTGGTCGACGACGTCCCGGCGGAAGCCCGGGCTGGCGAACCCGTTCCACAGCTGCGAGTCGGCTGAGTCGACGACGGCGGGGAACTTGATCTCGGGGTCGTCCCAGGTCACGTACACCTCGCCCGCTTCGAGCGGCAGAGGCCGGAAATCGGACAGGTCGTAGGCCACGGCGGGTCCTCCAGGTTCGGTTGTTTTCGTCTAGGACTATTGTATCACATGGCGGCGGCGATGTACACGTACTGCGGGCAACTTTTGCACAAAAAGAACGGCCGCAGTATGTAAATACTGCGGCCATTCTCGTACGCGCGCGCGCAGGTCCGCGCGCAGAACGGGCGGACTAGCCCTCCAGCGCGGCGGTCAGGTCCGCGAGGAAGACGTAGCCCCGGCCGTCCAGCTTGGCGGCGGTCATCGCGGCGCGGACGGCGGCGACCTGCGCGTGGGGCGAGAGCCGGTGGGCGGCCAGCTGGCTAGCGGTGACGAAGGCGGTGATCGCCTCGCGGACCAGCGCAACGTGGTCGTCGGCGTCGAGCCGCGCGGCGGCGTCGAGGATCTTGATCTCGCTGTCGGAGTCCGCGAGGTGCGCGTAGCTGCCGTCGGGGCGGACGACCGCCCAGACGGAACACTCGTAGGTGTAGCGGTCCTCGATCACGCGGGCGTTGAGCACGTCCGCGATCGGGACGGGGGTCTGGGTCTCCACGTCGGTGACGTACGTGATCACAGTCTTTCCTCTCTCACTGCGGTAGCGACGTCGGCGGGCGACAGCCACGCCGTCTGTTGGGCTGTGCCGCGCAGCCACTCGACCGCGCGCTCGGTCCACCGGAGGGTCTCGGTCCGGGCGGCGCCCGGGCGGTAGCCCAGCCAGCGGTAGCGGATGCGTCCGACGTCGGCGGTCAGCTCGGCGATCGCCTCGGCGCGGACCAGCGCGATCACGTTCTCGGCCGTAACGGCGGTCTCGCAGTCGCAGCTGAACGTGCACTCGCGCTTACAGCCGACGTGCCGGACCAGTCCACACCCGGCGGTCGAGTGACAGAACGGGTTGTGACCGATCTCGTCGGCTACCGCTTCGCTGAGGTTCATGGCGGGTCCTCCGTGTTTGGTTGGTAGAGCTATCCTATCACAGGAAGCGGCGGTTGTACACCCCCTACTTGCTGTCGTCGAGCGCCTTGAGCTCGTTCATGATCTCGATGCGGGCGGCCCTCCAGCCCTTGCACTGCGGGCGGCCGGAGTGCTCCGGGCAGCGCAGGCGGCGGCAGTGCTTGACGGTCCGGCGCTCCACCTCGGCGGCGAGGTCCAGCGGCTCGGGGTGCAGGTCGCGCGGCGTGGTCGCGACGGCCGCAGCGGCCGCCGAGGCGTCACTAGCGACGGTGATGAGGCTGTCCGGGTGCGCGTTGGCGACGCCCCAGAGCAGCTCGTGCAGCGCGTTGTTGGCGCGGTAGACGTAGTCGACGACGCCGTTCGTCGCGACGGGTCGTCCCTCCAGTTCGACCCGCTCGACGACCGCGCGCAGGCGGGCGGCGACGTTCTCCAGCGTGGCCTCGTAGCGGCCGTGCTGGCTCTTGGCGTAGCGCTCTTCCGGGGTCACGGCGGATCCTCCGTTTGGTTGTGTGAACCGGCTTCCTGTAGGCGGTCCGGCGGGATCTAGGCCGGCGCCGGGCC
>DATHJG010000594.1:0-2741 GCA_035489875.1 Solirubrobacteraceae bacterium
CGCGTCACCGACGCAGCGCTCCCAGCGCCGCGCCGGGCAGCTGCCACACGCGCACGCCGGAGGGTCGGCCGAGCACGTCGAACTCGATCCGCTCCACGCGGTCGAGCACCCGCAGGTAGACCGCGACGGCGAAGCGGATCCCGGTGCGGACCGAGCCGGGCGCGCTCGCCATCGCCGGCCCCGCCTCGGCGAACAGGCCGCGGGCGCGCCGGACCTCCGTCGCCAGCAGCGCGCGCAGCTCCGGCGACGCATGGTCACGGCCGAGGTCCTCCTCCCCCACGCCGAACCGCGCGCGGTCCTCGGCGGGCAGGTAGACGCGGTCCAGCCGCCGGTCCTCGCGCACGTCGCGGATGAAGTTCGTCAGCTGGAACGCCTGGCCGAGCCGCCCGAAGCCCGCGTGATGCCGGGCGGGCACGCCGAGCAGCGGCGCCATGATGCGGCCGACCGAGCCGGCCGAGCCGTCCATGTAGGCCTCGAGCTCCGGCCACGTCTCGATCCGCACGGGCGCGCAGTCGATCCGCATCGAGCGCATGTAGGTGCGCAGCTCGTCGAGCGGCAGCCCGTGGCGGAGACCGGCGTCGACGAGCGCGCCGACGATCGGGTGCGTCGATCGGCCCGCGGCGCGGCCGTGCTCGAGCTCCCGCTCCCACGCGTCGAGCGCCGCCAGGCGCGCCTCGGCGCTGGCGGGCCGGTCGGGGCCGTCGACGATCTCGTCCGCCGTGCGCACGTACCCGTAGAGCGCGTGCGTCGCGGGCCGGATCTCGGCCGGCAGCCGGCGCGTCGCCCAGTAGTAGGTCGGGTCGTGGCGCCGCTGCAGCCGGCGGCAGGTCTCGTAGGAGTGGTCGAGAAACGGGTCCATCAGGGAAGCCGTCATGCTGTCAGAAGATGGAGGAGCCCCTGCTCGACCGCACGCTGCTGTACGTGACGGGCAAGGGCGGCGTGGGTAAGACCACGGTCGCGGCGGCGCTCGGGCTCGCGGCGGCGGCGCGTGGCCGGCGCACGATCGTGTGCGAGGTCGCGGAGCAGGATCGCGTCTCGCGGGCGTTCGCCCGGGAGGGCGTGCAGCGCGAGCAGGAGATCGAGCTGGCCGAGAACCTGTGGGCGATCAGCATCGACCCGACCGCGGCGCTGAAGGAGTGGCTCGGCCGCCAGCTCGGGGGGCCGGCGCTCAAGCTGATCACGGGCTCGTCCGCGTTCCAGCACTTCGTCGCCGCCGCCCCCGGCGCGAAGGAGCTGATCACGATCGCCAAGGTGTGGGAGCTGGCGCAGCTCGAGCGCTGGGACGCGCACAACCGCACGTACGACCTCGTCGTGGTCGACGCGCCGGCGTCCGGCCACGGGCTCGCGATGCTGACCGCGCCGCGCACGTTCGGCGAGATCGCGCGCGTGGGTCCGATCCGGCGCCAGGCGTTCAAGGTGCGCGACATGCTGACCGACCCGCGCCGCACCGGCTACATCGCAGTCGCGCTGCCGGAGGAGATGCCGGTCAACGAGACGCTCGAGCTCGGCGGGCGGCTGCGCGACGCGATCGGCCTCGGGCTCGACGCGATCGTCGTCAACGGCGTCTACCCCGCCCGGTTCAGCGGCAAGGAGGCCGCGGCGCTGCGCGCGGCGGTTGCGAACGGGCTGGCGCCCGAGGCCCTGGCGGCGGTCCGCGCGGCGCTCGCCGAGCACGAGCGCGCACGGACGCACCGGACGCACCTGCGGCGGCTGAAGCGCGAGGCGGACGCCCCGGTCCACACGCTCCCGTTCCTGTTCGATGCCGACGTCGGGCTGGACGAGTACGCCACGCTCGCCGCCAAGCTCGGCCGCGATCTGGGTTAGGTACCGGGCAGGCCGAGCGCGCGGGCCTGGTCGCGCAGCGCGCGCGAGACCGCCTTGAGCGCCGGACGGCCCGTGCTGCCGCGGCGGGCGGCGAGGAAGATGCTGCGGTCGAGCGGCCCCTCGGCCACGCGGCGGACCGCCACGCCCGGGACGCGGCCCGGCCGCCCGAGCGACGGCAGCAGCGCCACGGCCTCGCCCGCGGCGACGAGCTGCTCGAGCACCGCGAGGTCGTTCGACCGGTGGCGGCGGTCGGGCTCGAAGCCGCCGAGCGCGCGGCAGGCGCGCACCAGCGAGTCGTCGAACGCGGTGCCGGAGCGCGGCGCCGCCCACGCCTCGTCGCGCAGCGCAGCCAGCGGCGCGGTCTCGGGGTCCGCGGCGCAGAGCGGGTGGTCCGCGGGCAGCACGAGCACGAGCGGGTCGCGGCAGACGTCGCGGAACGAGAGCGACGGGTCGCGCTGGCGCGGCGCGTAGTCGTACTCCTCCGCGACAACGAGGTCGACCTCCCCGCGCGGCAGCAGGTCGAACGCCTCCTCGGCCTCCATCTCGGAGAGCTCGAGTCGCAGCCGCGGGTGCTGCGCCGGCAGCGCGCCGAGCAGCGGCAGCACGAGGCTCGACGCGGCCGTCTGGAACGCGGCGATGCGGACGCGGCCGGTGACCTCCTCCCCCGACGCCGCGGCGAGCTCGGCCTCCGCCAGCTCCAGCCGCGCGATCACGACCTCGGTGTGCTCGACCAGGCCGCGGCCGGCGTCGGTGAGGCGCAGCCGGCGGCCGTGGCGCTCGACGAGCCGCACGCCGGTCTCGCGCTCGAGCGTCGCGAGCTGCTGGGACACGGCGGACGGCGTGTACGCCAGCGCCTCGGCCACGGCGGTGACGGTCCCGCGGGCGTGGAGCTCGCGCAGCAGGCGCAGGCGCCGGAC
>DATHJG010000595.1:0-5632 GCA_035489875.1 Solirubrobacteraceae bacterium
AGTTCCCGCCCGAGCGGGTGGCGGAGATCTGCGACCTGCCGGTCGAGCGGATCGTCGCGCTCGGCGAGCGGCTGGCGACGACCCGGCCGACCGCGATCCGCGCCACGATGGGCATCCAGCGCCACGCCGGCGGCGGGATGGTGCTGCGCACGCTCGCCGCGATCCCGGCGGTGACCGGCGACTGGGCGCTGCCCGGCGGCGGGCTCGTCTACTCGACCAGCGGCTACTTCCGCGGCGACCGGGCCGGACTCGCGCGCGACGACCTGCGCCCGCACCCGGTCCGCACGCTGCTGATGACGCGGATCGGCGACGTCCTGCTCGACGCCGACCCGGCGGTCCACGCACTCGTCGTCTACGGCGCCAACCCGCTCGCCTCCAACCCCGACACCGGCAAGGTCCGCCGCGCGCTCGCGCGCGAGGACCTGTTCACGGTCGTGATCGAGCAGGTCCCGACCGACACGGTCGACTACGCCGACATCGTGCTCCCCTCGACGATGCAGACCGAGCACGTCGACGTCCACGACGGCTACGGGCACATGTACCTCGCCTGGAACGAGCCCGCGGTGGAGCCGCCCGGCGAGTGCCTCCCGCACACGGAGATCTTCCGCCGGCTCGCGCGCGCCATGGGGCTGGAGGAGCCGGCGCTCTACGACGACGACCTCACGCTCGCGCGCACGCTGGTCGAGAGCGGGCACCCGACGCTCGATGGGGTGACCGTCGAGCGGCTGCGCCGGGAGGGCTGGGTCCGGCTCGGTCACCCCCATCCGCTGGTCCCGTTCCAGTCCGGCTTCCCGACGCCGTCGGGCAAGCTCGAGCTGTACTCCGAGCGCGCCGCCGCCGACGGCCACGACCCGCTGCCGGGCTACACGCCGCCGGCCGAGGCCGCGGCGCCGGGCGAGGACCGGCTCGCGCTGATCGCCGGCGCGTCGCACTGGTTCCTCAACTCGATGTTCGCCAACGCGCCGGAGCAGCGCCGCCGCGCGGGTGAGCCGACCGTCGCGCTGCACCCGGCTGACGCCGCCGCACGCGGCCTGAGCGCCGGCGACCGCGTGCGGGTCGGCAACGAGCGGGGGAGCTTCGAGGCCGTGCTCGCGATCGGCGACGCCGCGCGGGAAGGCGTCGCCGCGACGACCAAGGGCCACTGGCCGAAGCTGCTCGCCGGCGGCGAGAACGTCAACGCGGCGACCGAGGAGCGCGACGCCGACCTCGGCGGCGGCGCCGTGTTCCACGACTGCTCGGTCTGGGTCCGCGCGGCCGCACGCGCCGGCGACGGCGCGGCCGCGGGGGTTGCAACCGCGCGACCGGCGGCGTCCGCGGTCCCGGAGTAGCGTGCGCCGGATGCCCAAGTCCCTCGCCGCCGCGCTGCTCGCGGCCGCCGCGCTCGCCCTCCTTCCCGCCGGCGCCTCCGCCGCCCCGCCGCTGCGCGGCTGCGGCAACGCCACGACCGGGAACGGGAACGGGCTGCTGATCGGCGACATCATCACCCGCCGCGTCACGTGCCCGAACGCGCGCAAGGTCGCGCGCGCCGTGCCCGCGGCCTGCGGGAACCAGGGCACCTGCCAGGTCAACGGGTTCAGCTGCATCACGGCGCAAGCCCTGGAGGAGCTCCGCTTCGCGCGCTGCTCCAAGCCGCGCGGGAGCGACGAGCTGTTCAAGGTCATCCGCTTCGACTTCGGGTCCTAGGGGTAGCGATCTTCTAGTGCTCCAGCACGCCACGCTTGAGATCGCCCGCGACAAGGTCGACGCCTGCGTGCGCTTCTGGGGCATGCTCGGCTTCGAGCCGATGATCGCGCCGCCGCTCTTGCGCGACCGCTTCGTCTGGGTCGCGCGGGAGGGCACGCAGATCCACCTGATGCCGGTCGACGATCCGATCGTGCCCGACCAAGGGCACGTCGCCGTGCTCCCGCCGGACTACGAGGCCGCCCTGGCGGCGCTGCGCGACGCCGGCTTCGAGCTGCGCGCCGGCAGCAACGCGTGGAACGCGCCGCGGACGTTCGTCCGCTGCCCGGCCGGACAGCTCGTGGAGATCATGTCCGCGCCGCCCTACCCACCGTGGCCAGGCGAGGAGTGAGCGGGTTGCGCCGGGTCAGCCCGGCGCCGCGAGCCGCGGGACGCTGACGTCGCCCGCGCGCACGCGGCGGCGGTGGATCAGGTACGCGATCCCGCCCGCCGGCAGCGCGAGCCAGTAGGAGACGAGGCGGTAGGCGAGCGTCGCGACGGCGGCCGCGCCGGCCGGGACGCCGATCAGCGCGAGCGCGCCGGTCATCCCCGCCTCGACGATGCCGAGGCCGCCGGGCGTGATCGGGATCTGGGCGAGGAGCTGCGCGGCGCAGAACGCGAGCAGGACGAGCGACGGGCGCGGGTGCTGGCCGACGGCCGCGAGCGCGGTGACCAGCGTGAGCCAGTCGAACAGCCAGCGGCCCGCGGCGCCGGCGACCGCCTCCCACCAGCGCGCGCCGAGCGCGCGCCGGACGAGGTCGCGCTGGTCGCGCAGGCGCTCCGGCAGGTCGGCCGGCGGCGAGTGGTGCGGACGCAGCCTGGTCCCAACCCGGATCGAGAGCCGACCGACGCCGAGGACCGCGCGATCGGAGGCCAACAGCACCGCGCCGGCCGCCAGCAGGGCGATGAACACGGCGACCCCGACGAGCGCGGCCTGCCACAGCCGCGTCGGGACCGCGACGCCGAGCAGCACCGCCGGCAGCGCGAGCACCGGCAGCGCGGCGAGCGTCGCGAGCAGCACGATCGAGGCGACCCCGATGCCGATCCCGGCCAGCGACGAGGAGACCCCGGCCTGCACGAGCATCGAGTACTGCAGCGCGCCCGCGGCCGCCGCGCCGCCGGGCACGACGCGGCCGAACGCGCCCGACGCGAGCTGCGACGTGATCACGGGCCACCACGACCGCGAATCGACCGAGAGCCGCTGGAGCAGCCACATGCTCGCCCAGCTCGCGACCTGGGTGGCGATCATCGCCGCGAACCAGTACGGCTCGATGTCGACGACGCTCGGCCAGGCGTCGAGCACCTGCAGCAGCGCCGGCGCGGCCCCGTACAGGACGAGGCCGAAGACCACCAGGCCGAGGATGCGCTTGACCATGGGCGTCGAAGCCTGGCATAGCATCCGCGGCATGACCGAACGCGTGGCACTCATCACCGGCGCGTCCAGCGGCCTCGGCGAGGCGGCGGCTCGCCGGATCGCGCAGGAGCCGGGGATGCGGATCGTCCTGCTCGCCCGCCGCGCCGAGCGGCTGGAGGCGCTCGCCGCGGCGCTGCCCGCCCCGGCCACGGCGCTCCCGCTCGACCTGCTCGACGAGGACGCGCCGGCGCGCGCCCGCGCGCACCTGGAGGAGGAGCACGGCGGGCGGCTGGACCTCCTCGTCAACAACGCCGGGGCCGGCGGCCGGGGCGCGTTCGCGGTCACCGGCTACGAGCTGATCCGCCGGACGATGGCGCTCAACTTCGACGCCCAGGTGCGGCTGACCGAGGCGCTGCTCCCGCTCCTGCGCGCGTCCGCCCCGAGCGCGATCGTCAACGTGTCGAGCACGTCGGGCCGGATCGGCCGCCCCGGCGCGGGCGCCTACTCAGCGTCCAAGGCGGCGCTCGCGGTGTGGACCGACTCGCTCCGCGCCGAGGAGCACGCGCACGGCGTCCACGTCGGCGCGGTCATGCCGGGGTTCATCCCGACCGAGGGCTTCCCGCAGCGCGAGCTGGTGGAGCGGCGCACGACGCGCTGGATGCTCGGCACGCCCGAGGAGGTCGCCGAGGCGATCGTCCAGACCGGCCTCGGCGGGCGCGCGGAACGCTACGCCCCGCGCTTCTACGGCGCCCTCGCCGCCCTCCGCACGGTCGCGCCGGCGCTCCTCCGCCGCTCGCTGCGGAGCAGGCACGCCGACGTCCTGGCGACGTCGACGACGGGGTCAGACCCACTCCAGGAGTGAGCGGGTCTGACCCCCGCGCGTCTCAGCTCGCCGGGATCGGGTGGTTGCCCACCATCCGCCCGTCGGGGTCGACGGCGGCGCGGATCGCGCGCAGCCGTGCGTAGGCGTCGTCGTCGTAGAACGTCGCGGCGTCGGTGGGGTGCTCGGCGAAGTTGAGGTACGCCTTGCCGGTCTCGTACGCCGCGGTCGCGGCCCGGAAGCGCCCGAGCGCCTCAGCGACCGCCCGGGCGCCGTCCGCGTCGAGCACGAGCCCGCCGCCGAACGTGAGGTACTCGCCGTGCAGCCGTCCGGCGGCGCCGGCGCCCTCCGGCACGCGCCCCACGGCGCCGCCGAGGTGGCGCAGCTCGCCGAACATCACCGGCGAGCCCGGCTGGATCGACGCGGCGAACGCGTCGAGCCCGGCCGTGTCGAGCCCGGACACCAGCGCCGACTCGCCGGCGTACGGCATCGGCTCCTCCGGGTCCATGTGCACGCGGCTGAGCACGGCCGGCGTCGACGGTGCCCACGTGTCCAGCTCCGGGCCGAGCTCGCGCAGCGCGGCCGTGGCCGCGGCGCCCGCCTCGGCGCCGCCCGCGTGGGCGCCGTCGATGACGACGACCGAGCGGCCGGACAGGAACGGCGGCAGCTCGGGCAGCGGCGGGAGGTGCATGATCCGGAACGACGTCGTGATCGCCTCCGGCGCCGTCCGCGTCCAGGCGTGCCAGGCGTGCAGCACCTCGGCGTGGCGCTCGTAGGGCCAGAGGAACATGCCGGCGTAGACCGCGTCGTAGGGGAACAGGCGGAACTCCATCGCGGTCACGACGCCGAAGTTGCCGCCGCCGCCGCGCAGCGCCCAGAACAGCTCGGCGTGGTCCTCCGCGGTCGCCCGTAGCAGCCGCCCGTCGGGCGTCACGAGCTCGATCGCGGTCACGTTGTTGGCCGCGAGGCCGTGCTTGCGCGCGAGCCAGCTCAGCCCGCCGCCCAGCGTGTAGCCGACGACGCCGACGTCGGGCGAGGAGCCCGAGAGCGGGTACAGCCCGTGCGGCGTCGCCGCCTCGGTGACCTCGAGCCACAGCGTGCCCGCCTGGACGCGCGCGGTCTGCGTCACGGGATCGATCTCGACGCCGCGCATCCGCTGGGTGGAGAGCAGGATCGTGTCGTCGAGCGACGCGATCGCCGTTGCGTTGTGGCCGGTGCCCTGCGGCGCGATCTTCAGTCCGGCGTCGGTCGCGTACACGACGACCGCGCGCACGTCCTCCGCATCGGCGGGGAGCGCGACGAGCGCGGGCTGCTGGTCGGCAGCCAGGTTCCACGCGCGGCGCGCGAGGTCCCACTCCGGCTGGTCGGGTGTCACGACGTCGCCGGTGAGGACCGGCAGGGTCTCGGTGTCGAGCATGGTTCGTCTCCGTGGATCGCTTGGAGACGATGCTCGCGCCGGCCCACCCCCGGGGCATCGGGGGAATCCCTACTCCGCCCCTACACCTTCCCGATCGCCCGCACGAGCGGCGCGGGCGCCGCGACCTCGAGGTTGCGCCGCACCTGCAGGTCGATCCCGCCCGGGGCGAACGTGTCGGAGGAGTGCTGCACCGCCTCGCCGGAGCCGAGGTGCATGATCTCCTCCAGCTCGAGCACCGCGGTGACGCCCTGTACGTCGAGCGCGCGGCCGGCCCGCTCGCGCGCGCTGATCATCCGCGGCCGCACATGCGTGACCGCGAAGG
>DATHJG010000596.1:0-2122 GCA_035489875.1 Solirubrobacteraceae bacterium
GCTGAGCAGCAAGGCGAAGAAGGCGCTCAAGAAGTCGAAGCTCACCGTGAAGGTCACGGTCAGGTACCAGCCGACGGGCGGCGACGCCAAGACGCTCACCAAGACGATCACGGTGAAGGCCAAGAAGAAGTAGCCCGGCCGGCCGACAGCACGGCAGTGCGCCAGGCGCCCGGGCTCCAGCAGCCCGGGCGCCGCGCGCGTTCCGGAACCGAGACAAGGACAACCATGAAGCGAGACACATCGGCGATCACGAAGCGCTCGCCCGCCAAGAGCGCGGCGCGCTCCGTCGGCGACGCGTTGATGCGCATCGCGCGGCCGGTGTTGAAGGACCCGTTCTCGACGATGCTGCTGGTCGCGTCGATCTTCCTCACGATCGCGTTCTTCACCCTGCTCGGCTCGACCAAGCCGAAGTCGGCGGGTGACGAGCGCCCGCTGTCGGAGATCCAGCGGATCTCCGACCTCCAGCTCATCGAGTCCGCGGTGCTGCTCGACTACGACTCCCGGGTCGTCGTCGAGACGAGCACCGGGCACATCCACTGGGCCGCGTACCCGTCCTCCGACGCGCAGACGACCGAGCTGATCCAGACGCTGGCGAACGACGGCGCCGAGGTCATGATCGACCAGCAGGCCGACAAGGGCACGCGGATCATCGTCGTCCAGTTCCTGATCCCGATCCTGCTGCTGGTCTGCCTGTTCGCCCTGTTCACGCGCATCGGCGCGGACGGCGGCGCGGGCGGGATCGGCGCGTTCTCCAAGTTCACCGGGAAGGGCCGCAAGCGCAAGAAGGGGTCCGGCCAGGTCACGTTCGACGACATCGCCGGCGTGCCCGAGGCGCTTGTCGAGCTGAAGGAGATCCGCGACTTCCTCGACGACCCGTCGAAGTACACGAAGCTCGGCGCGAGCGCGCCCAAGGGCGTGCTGCTGGTCGGCCCGCCCGGCACCGGGAAGACGCTGCTGGCGCGCGCGGTCGCCGGCGAGGCCGACGCGCGGTTCTTCTCGCTCAGCGGCTCGGAGTTCGTGGAGTCGCTGGTCGGCGTCGGCGCCGCCCGCGTGCGCGACCTGTTCCGCAAGGCCCGCAAGGCCGCGCCGGCGATCATCTTCATCGACGAGCTCGACGCCGCGGGGCGCAAGCGCGGCGCCGGCATCGGGCAGGGCAACGACGAGCGCGAGCAGACGCTCAACCAGCTCCTGGTCGAGATGGACGGCTTCGGCGGCGACGCCGGCCTCGTCGTGATGGGCGCGACGAACCGCCCCGACATCCTCGACCCCGCGCTGCTGCGCCCGGGCCGCTTCGACCGGCAGGTGACCGTCGACGCGCCCGACGTGCACGGCCGATACGAGATCCTCTCGCTGCACGCTCGCAACAAGCCGATCCACCCCGACGCCGACCTGATGGAGATCGCCAAGCTCACGCCCGGCTTCTCCGGCGCCGAGCTGGCCAACGTCGTGAACGAGGCGGCCCTGCTCACGGTCCGCCAGCAGCTCACCGCGATCGACCAGGGGACGCTCGAGGAGGCGATCGATCGCGTCGTGGCCGGACCGGCGAAGAAGAGCCATGTGCTCACGCTTGAGGAGCGCCAGATCATCGCGGTCCACGAGGCCGCCCACGCGGTCGTCGCGCGCTCGCTCAGGCAGACGGTGAGCGCGCAGAAGCTCTCGATCGTCGCCCGCGGGCGCCAGCTCGGCACGGCGGCGGCGCAGCTCGTCGACCGCGACGCGGTGCTGCGCCAGGAACCCGACCTGCTGCGCGAGCTGGCCTGCATCGTGGCGGGCGCGGCGGGCGAGCGGCACCAGTTCGGGCACCTCTCGACCACCGTGCACGACGACCTCCACGCCGCGACGAACCTGGCGCGGCGGATGGTGACGTCGTTCGGGATGTCGGCCGCGCTCGGGCCGGTGACGATCGGCGAGCAGGCCGGCGAGGTGTTCCTCGGCGCGTCGCTGCAGGAGCTGGGCTCGGTCTCGCCGCAGACGCTGGAGACGATCGACGCCGAGGTCGAGCGGCTCGTCACCGAGGCGGAGCACCGCGCGTCCGAGGTGCTGCGGCGCAACTGGGACGCCGTGCGCGAGACGGCGCGGGCGCTGCTCGACCACGAGACGCTCTCGGGGGTCGCGCTCGACG
>DATHJG010000597.1:0-4569 GCA_035489875.1 Solirubrobacteraceae bacterium
CGGGCCGCGTTGATCTCGCACACGATCGCCGCGCGATCGGTTGCGCCTGGCGTGCAGGTGGGGGGATCGGCGGCTGCCCTGCCCTCTGCCGCGATCGCGACGAGGAGCACCAGCAGCGCCGACAGGGCCGGTGGGGGGAGACGGCCAGGCACGACAAGCTCCGCCCGGCAGCCTACAGCCTCGGATACCCGCGATGATGGCGGGCGTGCCCGACGACTCCTTGATGCCGTCCTGGCTGCCGAGGCTCAACAAGCGCCTCGTCAACCCGATCCAGATGCTGTGGGCGCCGCGGCTCCCACCGTGGGCCGTGATCGTCCACCGCGGGCGCCGGTCGGGCGCCGAGCACCGCACGCCGGTGCTGGCGTGGCGCTCGGGCTCGACGCTGTACGTCGTCCTGTTCTACGGCTCGCGTGCCCAGTGGGTCCGCAACGTGCTCGCCGCGGGCGGCGGCGAAGTCATCCGGGGCTCCCGGCGACGGCGGTTCGCCGGCGTGCGGATCGTGCGCGACCCGTCCGCGGAGCGGCTGCCCGGCGCCGTGCGCCTCGCGGCGCGGCGGATGCCGGTGCTGGTCGCCGACCTCGTCTGATCAGCGCGCGTAGTCCGCGACCTCGGGCGGCACGGGGATGCCGGGCCGCAGGTGCGGGCACGGGACCGGGTCGCCGGCGACGAGCCGCAACGGGAGGTGGCCGGCCCACACGGGGAGCTCGGCGTCCTCGGTCTCGCCGTCGTCCGGACCGCCGGAAGAGAGCTTGGCCGAGGCCTCGTCGAGCGGCAGCGCGAGCACCGCGGTCGCCTTGAGCTCCTGACGGGTCGGCTTGCGCGCCGCCTCCCAGCGGCCGGGCAGGACCTGGTCGGAGAACGCCTTCAGCGCGCGCAGCTTCTCGTCGGGATCGGTGACGGCGCGGGCTTGGCCGAGCACGACGACCGAGCGGTAGTTCGCGCTCATCTCGAACACCGAGCGGGCGAACACGAGGCCGTCGAGCAGCGTCACGGTGAGGCACGCCGGCAGCGCGCCGCCGAGCGCGCGCAGCGTCCGGCTGGCGGAGGAGCCGTGCACGTACACCTCCTCGCCGAGGCGCGCGTGCAGCGTGGGGATCACGAACGGCTGGCCCTCGTGGGCGAACCCGAGGTGCGCCACGAGCGCCTCGTCGAGCACGGCGTTGACGGCGTCGCGTTCGTACGCCGCCTTCTCGTGCACGCGGCGGACGCGCACGCGTTCAGACGGCGCGGCGGTACGGCGGCGGGCTGCGGGCGGGGAGCTCACGCCGGGAAGCATGGGCCGCGAAGTGGTCCTGCGTCCAGGGCCATTGACGTGGCACGCGACAGGTCCAATGATGCGGGGATGGCGGCGGCCGACGAGACGGCGCGGGTGACGGACGAGCCGGGGGCAGCGGACGAGACGCCGGCGGACGAGGCCGCGGGGCGCGAGGGCGCCGCGGGCGACCTTCTCGTCGGGCTCGACCCGGCGCGGCCCGAGCCGCTGCGGCGCCAGCTCGCCGGCGAGCTGCGCGAGGCGATCCGCGGCGGGCGGCTGCGGACCGGCGTGCGGCTGCCGGCGTCGCGCGCGCTCGCTGCGCAGCTCGGCGTCTCGCGCGGCGTGGTCACCGACGCGTACGAGCAGCTCACCGCCGAGGGCTGGCTCGCCGCCCGGCGTGGTGCGGGGACGGTCGTCGCCGCGGCACCCGCCGCCGAGCCCGCGCCGTCCGAGCCGCCACGCCGGGCAACCGTGCGCTTCGACTTCACGCCGACGACGCCGGACGTCTCCCTCTTCCCGCGCCGCCAGTGGGCGCGGGCGGTCGCCCACGCCGCGGCCGACGCGCCGGACTCCGAGCTCGACTACGGCAGCGGCTTCGGCAGCGGCGGGCTCCGCGAGGCGCTCGCGGGCTACCTCGGCCGCGTCCGCGGCACCGCGGCCGAGCCGGGGAACATCGTCGTCTGCGCCGGCTACAGCCAGGCGACCCGGCTCCTGTTCACGGCGCTCGCGGAACGCGGCGTGCGGCGCGTCGGGCTCGAGGACCCGTCGCTGACCGACCACTGGGACGCCGCCGCGCACGCCGGGCTCGAGGCGGCGCCGATCCCGCTCGACGGCGACGGCCTGCGGGTCGACGCGCTCGCGGCGTCCGGCGCCGAGGCCGTCGTGGTCACGCCGAGCCACCAGTTCCCGACCGGCGCGGTGATGGGGCCGCAGCGCCGCCACGCCCTGCTCGCCTGGGCGCGCGCCGGCGACCGGATCGTGATCGAGGACGACTACGACGCCGAGTTCCGCTACGACCGCCGGCCGCTCGCGGCGCTACAGGGACTCGATCCCGCGCGGGTGGCGTACGTCGGGACGGCGTCCAAGACGCTCGCGCCCGCGCTGCGGCTCGGCTGGATCCTGGCCCCCGCCGCGCTCGCGCCCGCGCTCGCGGTCGAGAAGCTCGCGGCCGACTCCGGCTCGCCCGCGCTGGACCAGCTCGCGCTCGCGCACATGATCGCCTCGGGGGAGCACGACCGCCACCTGCGGCGCGTGCGGCGCACCTACGCCGAGCGGCGCGACCGGCTCGTCGCGGCGCTCGCGCGCGCCGTGCCGGAGGGGCGGATCGAGGGCGCCGCGGCCGGCGTGCACCTCGTGCTCGCGCTGCCGGTCGCGCTCGACCCGGTACGGCTGCGCAAGGCGAACGCGGCGCACGGCGTGGTCGCCGACGACATCGGCGCGCGCCGCCACGGGCCGTCGCCGCGCGGGCCGACGCGCCTGGTGCTCGGGTACGGCCGCGTGCCGACGGCGGGGGTCGACGCGGCGGTCGCGGGCTTGGCGGCGGCGCTGCGTGACGCGGGCATGTGAGGCGCGCTCGCTCGCGCGGGCTCCGGCGCTCGGGAACGGCGGGCATTGAGGGGAGCGGGTTCGGCGGAGGCGCAAAACGTCGAGTTCGTGCGCGTCCGGCCAGAGCGGTCGACGTTATGCGGTCTATGGCCGCAAAACGTCGAGTAGACCCGCGAACCACCTCCGCTCTCGACGTTATGCGGCCTCTGCGCCCAAAACGTCGATCGCGGCAGCCATCGGCCCGGTCGCTCGACGTTTTGGGCGCTCCACGACCAGAACGTCGAGCGGCGGGCGATCCGTGGGCGGATCTCGACGTTCTGGTCGCTCCCCCGAGCCGCGCTCCCGCTCGAGCCCTCCCTTCAATGCCGCAGTTGACGTACACCACCCCCTCGCGTCCCGGCACCCACGCAAGCCGACATGGCACACTCGTTCCCCTCCCCGATGTCGATCGCTCCCTCCCCCACCGCCTCGCTTCCGGACGCCCTTGCGCGCGATTCCGAGCTGCTGTCGTCCGTCCTGCACGAGGTGCTCGTCGAGCAGTGCGGCGACGGGTTCGCCCGCACGGTGCGCTGGCTGCACGAGTCCGCCGCCGACGTGCGCAACGGCGACGCAGGCGCGGGCGCCGCGCTCGTGGAGCTGGTCCGTGGGCTCCCGCAGGAGGAGGTCGAGCCGTGCATCCGCGCGTGTGCGCTCCAGCTCCAGCTCGCGAACATCGCCGAGGAGCGCGAGCGCGTGCGGCGCCGGCGCCACTACGACGCCACCGGCATCCGCCAGCGCGAGTCGCTGATGGAGGCCGCCGACCTGCTGCGCGAGGCGGGCGCCGACCTCGGCGCGGCGCTGCGATCGCTGCACGTCGAGCTCGTCCTCACCGCCCACCCGACCGAGGCGACGCGGCGGTCGGTGCTCGACCACCAGCTACGCGTCGCCAAGCTGCTCGACGGCCTCGACGACCCGCGCATCGGCCGCTCGCGCCGGCGTGCCCTGCTGTCCGAGCTGCGCGAGGCGCTGACGATCTGGTGGCAGACCGACGAGCTGCGCCGCGTGCGGCCGATGGTCGAGGACGAGGTGCGGCGCAACCTGTTCTTCTTCGAGGCGACGCTGTACGACGCGGTGCCGGAGGTGCTCGAGGAGCTCGAGCGCTGCTTCGAGGTCCACGTCGACGGGCGCGAGCTGGCGTTCGGCTCGTGGGCGGGCTCGGACATGGACGGCCACCCCGAGGTCGGCGCGGAGACGCTCGCGCGCACATTGACGCTGCATCGCCAGACGGCGCTGCGGCTGCTGCGGACGAACGTGGACCGGCTCGCGCAGCACTTCTCGCACTCCTCCCGCCGCGTGCCGGTCTCCCCCGCGCTGGAGGCGTCGCTCGAGCGCGACGCGATGGAGCTACCGTCGGCGCGCGTGCTGCGCCGCGTGAATCGCGAGTACGAGCCGCTGCGGACCAAGCTCGGGTTCATCACCCATCGGCTCGCGAACATGCTCGACCCGCTCGCCCGCGAGCCCGGCTACAGCGACCCGGAGGAGCTGCGCGACGACCTCTGGCTCGTGCTCCAGAGCACCGGCTCGGCGCACGTCGCGCACGCGAGCCTGCGCCACCTGCTCTGGCAGATCGACGTGTTCGGCTTCCACGTCGCCAGCCTCGACGTGCGCCAGTCGGCGTCGATCGTGCACGACGCGGTCGCGACGCTCCTGCCCGGCTACCGCGACGCCGGCGAGGAGGAGCGGATGCGGCTGCTCGAGGAGGCGATCGGCGAGCAGCGGCGCGGCCTGAT